>JAGLBU010000311.1 GCA_023146575.1 Methylococcales bacterium | reverse complement strand
GCCATGCATTAACTGTATATTTTTGACCTTTTCGCGGTAAAATCCACATCTGGTACATGGACACAATCCACGTAAAAATAGAAATAATCGTATAACCAATACCGCTAATCATGGTAATCCACGCAAAGTCAGGATGAATTTTAGTCAGCCACCATGAAAACACATCAAAAATTAAACAGAAAAAGGGTAAGCTAATTGCCAAGGCTTTTACCCAACGATGAATACCCACACTTAAACTAAAAATAAGCCCACTAAAAAAGAATATAAACGCAATGGCAAAAATATGAATATGAGAGACACGGGTCAATGTCGAAGCAGATGCGCCATTGGTTGATTTCGCCACGGTTTTTACTGCGTCAAACTGGGTAAAATCAGGCAATGCAGGCATGGTATTGTGACAGGAAATACAATACTGATCGAAAATAGGTTTTATATCATCGTTCCAATCCTCTTCTGATGCACCATTACGAATCCATTTGATAATTTTTATACGTTCTTTTTGAGGGGCTTTATCCTTCATTGAACCGTTTAGTTTAGTCTCTAATTGGCTGTGTGATGGGTCGCCATGATAGCTGTACACAATATCATCAATCGACAGTCCAATTTTGCCATCCGCCATTCCGTGTGTCATTAATAATTGTGCGCTGGCTAATAATGCCCCAAAACCCATTACCATTAAATAGCTGCTAAATAAAACTTTTAAATTAAAGTTTAGACTGGGTAAATTAATCCAACTGCGTTCCGTATTTGTGTTCATATCCATCATCAAATTTCAAAAAGGGTCTTATAAGACTATGCTAAAATTTTTACAATACTGCTCTGTTTTAAAAATATTATTTTTTTTATTTTTGGTATAAGTATCACTTGACTTGCTATAATATAAGGGGATGCTATTGAAAGTTATACACAGTTTAAAAAATAATAATTTTAAAACTGTCAAGTCCCATCAAAAAACCAGCCCCGTTAAAAAATATTTATGTAAGATATTGATAATTAAGGACTTTAATGGGGTGCCTATAAAGCGATCAATCTAATAAAAGTGTAATAAAAACCGTAATTTGCAGGTGTTTTTAAAAGTTATCCACAGAGTTATCCACAGGTTCTGGGGATAACCTCATTAAAGCTTTTCCCAATAAGGACTTAGGATCATTTCACGCTTAAATATCAGAAAAAAGTAATTTTGAAATTAAAAAATACCTCTATTCTTCGAGTGGCAATCCCCGTCATTCTAAATCAGTTGTTTGACTATAGTATCCCAGATTCTTATGCTATAAAAAACATCAAATTAGGTGTTAGAATTTTAGTCACCTTTCGCGGTCAAGAAAAAGTTGGCATCCTCGTTGAGACAGTTTTAACCAGCAACCTAAAAACTGAAAAATTAAAACCCATTCTTAACGTTTTAGATTTAGAGCCATTATTTAAGACTAAAGACCGACAATTATTACACTGGTTATGTCGTTATTATCATTACCCTATCGGCTATATTTTTTGTAATACGCTCCCCACCTTACTCAAAAAAGGCGAAACAGCGGTCTTAAAAAAAGAAGCCTATTACACGCTTACCACCATTGGGGAAAATATAAACCTTGTCTCACTTAGTCACGCACCTAAACAACAGTTTTTTTTACAAAA
>JAGLBU010000310.1 GCA_023146575.1 Methylococcales bacterium | reverse complement strand
CAAGAAGTGTATTTTTATCATTTTTTACTGGACACGCCTAAAATCGAAAAAGGCTATGAAGAGCGGGCGTTGAGTATTGTGAAATTAACTTTCAACAAAAAAACACAAGAGTTAACACGGATGGCAGGACGTTTTGCGGGGCTAAAAATTTCGATTAAATATCAACGTTATTTAGCCGAAAAGTAAATTAAAGTAGTGATTGAATAAGTTTTAATTGCGTGTTTAAACACTGAGGTAAATCACAACGTGTTTGAATAGTTTGTCGCGCTTGTTTACCTAGTCTTTGGGCGAAAGTAGTATCGTTTAATAATGATGAGACCGCTTGAACTAATTGCTGTGAATCAAAAAAATCCACCAATAAGCCATTTTTATTATGTTGAATATATTCGGTCACAGGGGCAGTTTTAGACCCTACCACCGCACATTCTATTGCCATTGCTTCCAGTAAAGACCACGAGGTAATAAAAGGATAGGTTAAATAGATATGTACCGATGAAATTTGTAAAATCTGTAAATAGCTGGCGTAAGGTACTTTTCCTAAAAAATACAGTTGGTTCGAATCTAATTGCCCTGAAAGTTCATTGAGAAGTTGTTCTTTGTAGGTTTCAAATTTTTTGGTCTCATAGGCGGGGGTATCATTGCCAACCACTAAAATAATCACATCAGGGTGCGCCTTCATCACGCTGGGTAGACTCCGCATAAACTGATGAAAGCCACGCAATGGTTCTAAACCGCGACTGACATAGGTAATCACTTTATCCGATTTGGTGAGGGTAATCCCTGCTTTTTCAAGACGAACCGAGGCATTTTCATTCGGGCAACATACCGCCATATCAATGCCATCATGAATAATTTTAATACGCTTATGAGACCATTTTGGAAACTGTTTATGTTGCCATTTAGTGGGGGTGATAAACGCATCCGCCTCGTCTAATGCCTGCAAGGTGGCTTGATTTTTTAAACGAATTCGATAACGTTGATCGCTATCAACCGAAAATTCAGGGTCAAAATTTACATCTTGCCCTTCAAAGCGATAATAGTATTCCAAATAGGCTAAAATTTTGGTCTTTGACCAAATATCACGGATAAAAAAACTCTCCCCCCAACCGACATGAGCAATCACAATATCAGGCGTAAAGCCCACTTCTCGTAAGGATTTACAAAATGCTGCTACCGATTCTGCCCGCCGAACTTTGGTTTCAAAATCTTTAACTAAAGGATGAATATTGTTTGATTCAGCGCTTAAAATAGGGTATTCATAAATATCAACCCCTTCAATCAAGGTATTTTTATGAATTCGTAAAGCGATCACTTTATTTTGTTTATTATCGGCTAATTTTTTTGCCAAATGTTTAAATTGAGCAGGAAAATTTTGATGAATAAACAGAATATTCATTTTACGATAATAGCTTTATCCATTAATTCCCAAAATAGGGGCGGCTGTTTTTCCACCGCCGCAATCGCCCATAAATCATAATGGCTACCACGAATAACCCGAACATCTTTAAAATTAGCCTTGATTAAGGCTTCTTTGAGTGATTTATGCGTAAAACCTGTTTTATGTGGCATATAGTGATTGCCCGATTCCACCGAAGCACGATGTCCAAACACCATATCAATGGCAGAAACAGGCCCTAGTCCTGATTGATAAGCGACATCCATTAATTTATCATCCACAATTAACTTCGCCACTCGTTGCAAATCAGGCAGGGTAATAATCGTAAAGCCTGTTGGTTTTAAAACTCTGACAAACTCATTTAAAGCAGGCGCAATTTCGTGGGAATAAAGATGCTCAAGATTATGTGAAGAATAAATGGTATCCATACAATGATCTTGAATCGCGTTTAAATCCACTACCGAACCGACAATATCAGGTTTGGTTTTTGGGTCTAAATCTAAGCGCACTTCATCCCAGTCCTCATGAAAAAAAGGGGGTAAATTTTTCAGGGTTTTATGACCGCAGCCCACATGGAGTAATTGATTATTCATAGTTTTTTAAAAAAAGTTAAAGAATTATTTTATTGCCTTTATTACGTGCTCAGGCAAGATATTGGTCAAGCAATGCTGGTGTTGAAGCGGACAAATGCGTTTAAAACAAGGTGAGCAGTCTAAATCCAAATAAAAAATAGTGGCATTATCATTTAATGGCGGGGTAAAAGTTGGATCAGAAGACCCATAAAGAGCGATTACGCTTTTATTTAAACCAGCGGCAACGTGCATTAGTCCAGAATCATTGGCAATTACATGATCAGAAAGTGACATCAAATCCACCGCTTCTGATACATTGGTTTTTCCAGTAAAATCGTGGCATTGATGTTGAGTTTGTTGATTAATCTGCGCCGAAATTTCACAATCTTTTTCAGAACCTAGCAACCAAACCTGCCCATTTTTTTTCAGGAAATGATTGGCGACAGTTGCATAATGTTCTAATGGCCAACGTTTTGCCTCACCATATTCAGCGCCCGCACACAAGACTAAAATTTTGGTATTGAGATTTAATTTAAATTGTTGAATGACCTTATATATTTGAATAGATGAAACTTTCAATAAGGGCGCGGGACATTTTGGAACACTCGTATTTTGCGGCGATGCCAAGGCGACAAATCGCTGTACGGTTTGGGTTAATATTTTTTTATCAAGCGTTCGTCTATCATTCAACAATCCCCACCGACATTCACCCGTATAACCTATGCGAACAGGAATATTGGCAAAAAAAGGCGTTAGTGCTGATTTCCATGAATTGGGTAATAAATAAGCGCGATCATAATGCTTTGAGCGCAGGGTTTTTCCTAAGCGAATACGTTCTAACAAGCCCAG
>JAGLBU010000031.1 GCA_023146575.1 Methylococcales bacterium | reverse complement strand
ATGGTTAAAATGGCTTGGGGTAAAAAAGAACTGGTGGTACAAAAAGCGGCAATATAGCCCAAAACATCATTTGAAAAAGTCATCGTCAACCCTATCATTGTTTAAAACCGCTATTTTATATCAACACCTGCAAAAATATAAATTTGTGCCATAATGCTCCGACCTTTAATCCCCATTTAAAAATATCATGAAACAACATTTAAACTGGCAACACCTCGACAACAATCAAGCTTTGGCTCAAACAGCGGCTGATCTCATCCTAAAAAGTGCAAAACAAGCCATTGCTGAAAAAGGGGGGTTTAGATTGGTTCTAGCAGGCGGTGGTACGCCCGAAAATGCTTATCGTTTATTAATAGAAGCCAAAACAGATTGGAGTAAATGGCATATTTATTATGGGGATGAACGGACTTTGCCACAAGATCATAGCGATCGAAACAGTAAAATGGCTTACGAGGTTTTTTTAAAACATACCGATATTCCAGCATCACAAATTCACGCAATGCCAACCGAATTAGGCACAGAAGCAGCTAAAAAAGCCTATCAAACGGTTATTGAAGCCGCGTTACCCCTTGATTTAGTTTTATTAGGTATGGGTGAAGATGGGCATACTGCAAGTTTATTTCCAGACCATATTCACGATTTAGAGGAATCTGTCCATGCGGTTTATAATTCGCCTAAGCCGCCTTCAGAGCGTATATCCTTAAGTGCTAAAACCTTAGGGAATAGCACTCAAGTTTGTTTTTTAATTTCTGAAAATAATAAACAACAAGCGTTAGCGGCATGGAAAAATGGCGAAAATCTACCCGTTGCGAGTATAAAATCAAATAATATTATTGAAGTATTACTGGCAAATTAAAAAATAGAAAAATCAATAGATGAATATTTATCTAGCTCGGTATTGATTATTTTTCGTTTAGGTTTTTTCTTAGACTTTTTATTTTTTCTCTCTGCTAATAATTGTCCACCTGCTTTTTTCCATTCCATTAAATGGGTCATTTCGCCATTATCCAGCCACATGCCATGTTTAAGGCATTTATCAATCACAACACCACTGCGATATGCAAAGCTTGAACGCGCCATTAAATTTGTACAAACAGGGCATTTTATGTATTTTACTTTTTTGACTTGATAGCGATCTTTATTGATTTCTTGAATTTTTTTCATGTTAATTCCCTCAACCGCAGGAACACTGTTTTCAAGGATTTCATCAAGCTGATGTGAGTGTAAAAATAAACCAAAGCATTGATGGCAACGTTTAAAGGTAATATTTTGTTTTATTTTTAGCGTAATAGTATCGAGTACAATTTTACAATGAGGGCATGGGGTATTAGCATTTGTCGTATCTAAGCTAAAATCATGTTTTTGTGCTAAATCAATATCATTATGGGTATCGCAATATTCACAGCGATTTATATTTGACCTTAGCGGCGCAGAACAGCTTTTACAATACGCCACCGTTAAAAAGTTTCTAAAATTTGTTGTTTTTTGCTGGAATATTCGGCTTTTGTAATCAGCTCCGCCTCCACCATTTTTTTTAAGGTTTCAAGTTTTGCCATAGAATCATCGGCTAAGGAGGGCGATTGCATTTGTGTGTTGTGAAAAGCTTGCGCCATTGATTGCCCTAACCCCATACCCGCACCTACACCCAGCCCGATGCCTGCCGCACCATTTTCATTGCGTGCCGCATCGCGTATTGCTTCTAGTTGTTGCAAATGGGAATAATTCATGCCAATTATTTTTGCAGCTTGCGCCTCAGCAGTAACGTCGGAAATTCGGTTGATACGCTTTAAGGTTTCATCATCAAAGCTGGTGCCTTCTATGCAAAAATCGGTAATTGTAAAACCTAATTTTTTAAAAACACTTTGAAGTTTGAGGCTTAAAGCGCTGCCTATTTCGTTGCGGTTTCTATCAATTTCGGTATAGCTAAAATGGCTTTCAGCTAAAAAATCTGAAATGGGGTGAATGATGCGCGCGGACATGATGCTTCTAAAATCATCCACTAAAAAGCTTGCTTGCGTTCCGATTACATTAATAAAAAATTCTGTAGGGTTGGATATTTGGTAGCTGTAATTTCCAAACGCCCGTAACCCTACTGGGAATTTATATTTTGGATCTTCGTATTTAATTGCCGAGGTCGTCCCCCATTTTTGGTCTAAAATTTTTGACGTTTTAAAAAAAAATAAACTCACTTTATGTTCACTTTCAAAAAAATTCATCACTTTACGAATCGTTGTCAAAAATGGCACGTTATCCGTTGCTAAATCCACCATGCAAGGTTCTGTAATCAGGGCTTTTACCTGTCCTTGATAGATAAAGATACAACCTTGCCCTGAGCCGACAATCAATTTAGAGGCATTTTTAATTTCATCTCCGTTGTCAGTCCATTGACTAAAAAGCAAATCAGAGCGTGGGTTTTTCCATTCAATAACCGATCGAAATTGCTGTTTTAAACCATCAAAAAATGACATGAAAACCTCTAAAATTAAAATAACACTTTAATGTAAAGAATAGCTGGTATGCGCTAACATGGGAATTTGGATAAGGTCTTCGGATGAAAAATTCCAGCTGGATTGCTGGTTTGCGTGCTGAAGCATGTTAACAAACGCCATAATCAATTCATCATTTAATTTAAATTTTAAACTTTGACTGTTCGCACATTGCAATTCTAAGGTAATAGGATGATCGCCTTCAGGGGTCAGTAATTGGCATTGATGCACTAATAATATACTATCAAGTTGCACCGAGCTTTTTTCTTGACGCTCAGTTGAAAAACCTTGCCTTTGATAAAGATTTTTTTTATTAACCTCTGCCATTTCAATATCTGTATCTATACCTGTATCTGGGGCAGTTGATCTTTCTTTAGGCTCGTAATATTCAACTAAGGGCGTTTTATTGAGTATTTTTAATAACTCATGCGTTACGCGGCGGGTAAGCCAAACAGAGAGTTCAGACTCATTGGACATACCAATTTTGAATATTAATCTATCTTCAAGCGCATCATAAGCAATACTAAGTTGCTGAATGCCTACGTTGGTGATTTCTTTTTTCATAATTTTTCCTCTAAAATATAGGCGATAGGGTATGGATAAACATCATACACGCTCGTTCTTTAATCAGCAGAAAATAATTTAAAATCCTTGAGTTATACTTAAGTATTCACAATCAAACCCGTTTGTACTGGGTAATTTAATTTTTTTTTGGAGGAAACAATGATTGATTTTTATACACATTCAACATGGAATGGCCGACGTGTCGCCATTATGCTAGAAGAAACGGGCTTAGCGTATCAGCTTCACCATATTAATTTAGCAAAAGGTGAGCATAAAAAAACCGATTTTTTAGAGATCAATCCATCGGGTCGTATTCCTGCCATCCGTGACCAAGATATTAATGACGGTTTAATTGTGACCCAGTCAGCGGCAATTTTGATTTATTTGGCTGAAAAAAGTGGTTTATTCTTGCCAACAGAAACCGTTTCACGAGCGAAAGTATTAGAGTGGCTTTTTTTTCATGCCACCGATATTACCCCAACCCAGTTTGATAGCTTTTTCTTAACCGCCCGTTGTGAACCTTCTCAACCCGATGCGGCGGATTTTTTAAATCAACGAATTTTTGATTTATATACCAATTTTGATGCACAACTTGGAAAGTCTGAATTTATTGGTGGTGATGACTATAGCATTGCTGATATTGCTATTTTTCCTGCGATTAATAAAGACAATAGCGTCTTATTTGAAGCCTACCCCAATCTTAGACGTTGGTATGCACAGGTCGCAGAACGAGCCGCAGTTCAACGTGGCATGACCATTCCCACCTAAATTCGGTCGTGCCAAGGGTGAGTCAAAATACAACTTAGGCTCACCCTTGTAGCCCTATAATAATTTCAACCCTGGTGGCAATGCCTCCCCAAAAATTTGTTTTTCTTCTTTTTCGTCCAACTGTTTAAATTCTTCCACCATCGAAACCCACGACAACGGTGCTTTATTAAGCTTTAATTGCGTAATAATATTGCTTCGCAAACCCTCATCAATATCGTGCACTCGGTCACCACTTTTACGGCTGATTAAGGTGGCAGCAAAACACGCTTGAGGATTTTTTTTCCAATCCTGTTGCATTAATTGTTTCAACCATTCCTCAACGGTTGTAGGTGGAATCACTTGATGGCTATTACCATGAAACGGTACGCGCGAACCAATACGCCCTAATGCCCACCATGTTTGTTTCGGCTCACTGCCCTTTTGTAAACGTTTTAAAAACCACTCGCCTAATTGCACTTTTTTATCCACCGACAAACGTTCTAAAACTGCCGCAAGCCGTACCATATCTTCATAGCCACGGCGTTTAATTTGCTTAAAAATCGCCCCTTGTTTGGCGGTTGCAGGGTTAAGATAGGGGCTTAAATCCAAATAAATTTGTATCTGCGCACTGGCATCTAACCCGCCCGCAATGCGTCGCCATAACGTCCACCATTCACTCCAATTTTGTGCTTCATTCACAAACTGAATTTTTTGTGGGTAAATTTTCCACAATTGTTCCACCCGCCAGTCATCCAACGGCACACCAAAACCGGGTCGTAAACAAAAGCCGATCAAACTCAACCAAACCCGCTCATGATGGTCAGATCGGCGGCGATATTTCATTCCCGCCAACAAACAATTAAAAAACGCCCGTAATAATGGGGTATTCCATTGATTGCGAGATGTATTAAGTTGTTTTTCTAAATCAACCCGCAAACTTTTAACTGCTTTAGGGTTGATGTTTTTAGAACGTGTTCCAAACACTGCCTGAATTTTTTGCTCCGCCACCAAATAATGCTCAGGCAATTCGATTTGATTCGTTTGTGTGTTTTTTTGTCGAATTTGAAATTCAACATCCCAGCGCTGATTTTTATCAGCAACCGACACACATTGAATTTTTAAGGTTCCAACTTCGGTTTGGGTTGCAACTAATTCCACAATAATTTCAGCATCCGAATGCCCTTGTCCGTCAAAGGCAACCGCAAGCGGCGGTAAAGAGTGAAAATAATCGTCATTAATATCGGTCACATCACCGCTTTTATACGCATTATCGCCTGTGGTGGAGGTCAAATGAAATTGTACAGGCTGTCCTAAACGTAAGGAAAACTGCTTATTTTTGAGCCTGATTTCAACCCCTTCTTCACTGCCGCGTGGCAAAATACAAATGCCTTGTTTTTGGCTAGAGTTTTGGGTATCAACTAATAAAAAATAGCTCCGCGCAGAACCGCCCCCAATTTTTATTTTTTGATCGCGGCGTGCCATCGCATAACTAACTGCACCTAAGGCAACCGATAATTCAGGGTGTTTATTTTCTAATAATTTAGGTTTTGTACCGCTCCATGTAGTCAGTAATTCAAGCACCCTTTCAGTAATCGGTTGACTGCGAAACACGCCCCCGTTTAATAAAAGTGCATCAGGCACATAGGCTTTTTTCCCCAATGCTTCCGCAGAGGCCTGTTGATGTAAATGTAAAAAAGCCGCAATATGTTTACTTACCGCAGGGTCAGCGGCATACGGCAAGCCAAACTCCACCACCCCACTGCGTTTTTTATCGGGTAAATCTTCTAAGTTTGATAACGGAAAAAAACCATCCAGCGCTATTTTCTGAACCTCCTCGCGTGATAATTTAACCGATTTTGCACCACCAATTAATCGAGAACCACCACCTAATAAGGTCACACTGACAAATTCAGGCGCATCACTGGCTAATAATTTTTCTTTGGCTAACCGACATTGCTCTAATAATTGCGATAAATCCGCCGCCGATAGTTTTTTTTGTGCTGAAGCCAGTTGTTTTTCAGCTAAGCGCGCTAACGCCAAATCAATATTATCGCCCCCCAGCATTAAATGTTCGCCGACTCCAATTCGGGTTAATTTAGGCTCGCTGTCGGTGTGTTCAATTTTAATGAGGGTTAAATCGGTTGTGCCGCCGCCCACATCACAAATCAACAATAACTGAACATTGCTTAAGGCTTGGGTAAGATCAGTGTTATAGCGTCTTAACCAGTCGTAACAAACCGCCTGCGGCTCTTCTAATAGCCGAATATTTTTTAATCCCGCAATTTTTGCCGCTTCCAATGTGAGTGAACGAGCGGCTTCATCAAAAGAGGCTGGAACGGTCAAAACAATGGTTTGTTGTTCTAAAGGCGCGTTTGGAAATTTATGCCGCCACACGGTTTTAATATGTGCAAGATAGCTGGCACTGGCTTCTAAGGGCGATACTTTGGCTATTTCTGCCTCACTGCCCCACGGTAAAATATCCGCCGTATGATCAACTGAGGGATGAGACAACCAACTTTTAGCACTCGTGACAAATCGTCCTTGCGTTTTTGCCCCTAATAATCGCGCCGCCTCACCAATAACGGCTTTTTCACCTGCGGGCGAAAAGGTAATATCGGCATCGGATAATTCCCCTTTCGCAGGATGATACCGAACCGAGGGTAATAATTTTTTGGCGGCAACTTGCCCTAAATCCACTAATTGTTCTATTTCAAAAATATGAATTTCATTGGATTTAGCAATAGCGTGGGTATAAGCGACAACCGTATGGGTGGTTCCAAGGTCGATGCCGACTAAGTAATCAGGAGCTTGAGTTTGCACGGTAGTTATTTTTTAAGAAAACAAAGAGTTTAATCAGTCTTAAAAAGAAACGCTATCTTTTTTAACGCGGTTTTTTAGATTAAGATATTGCATCTTGAAGTATTGAACTGAAAGCTCCTTTCAATAACTGTTAAAACAAAATTAAAAGTAAATGTTCAAATTCTAGTATCATTGGGTAATTAATTATGACATTTAATTCACAGCACTCTTTTAAACTGCCCTCTTCTTCTAATTGTTAATTTTATGAGAATTTTTCACTTTATTTTACTCGGCTTGCTGATGCTCAGTTTAAGCGCCCCTTCTTTATGCTTGGCCAAAGCGAAAACAAAACAAATCATTAAAATTGCGTATTTTTCTCAAAAACGAGCCGTGCCTGCCGCCTTATCAAACCTTGACCCTTTTATTCAAAACAAAGGTATGTCAGGGGCTAAAATTGCGCTTGAAGAAAATAACACCACGGGGAAATTTACAGGGCAACAGTACCAATTAACCAATATTGTTGTGCCTATAAAAGGCGATATTAAAAAAGCCTTTGTAAATCACGTTTCTGCTGATACGCATTTTGTAGTGGTTAATTTACCCGTGGTAAAATTAAAACAATTAGCGGATTTAAAAGCGTCCCAACAAAAATTATTATTTGATGTTAACACCCGTGATGATGGCTTACGAGGACAACAATGCCGCGCTAATGTCCTACACTTACAGCCCAGCCGTGCCATGCGTGCAGATGCCTTAGCGCAGTTTATGTTAAAAAAGCGCTGGAAAAAGTGGTTTTTAGTCACAGGGCCACTTGATAACGATCGCTTATATGCGGAAGCTTTTAAACGGTCGGCGAAAAAATTTGGCTTAAAAATTATCGCTGAAAAAAAATGGACGCACACACATGATGCACGTCGTACTGCGCAATCCGATATTCCTGTTTTTACACAAGATATAAAAGATTATGATGTGTTGGTGGTCACCGATGAAAAAGGTGTTTTTGGGGAATATTTAAGCTACCGAACATGGATGCCACGTCCTGTTATTGGTACTCAAGGCTTAATTGCAACGTCTTGGCATGCAACTCATGAACAATGGGGGGCAGTGCAAATACAAAACCGTTTCAAGGAAATGACAGGACGCATTATGCAAGAAGCCGATTATGGTGCTTACTTAGCCATAAAAGCAATTGGTGAAGCCTCTGTTCGGATAAAAACCAATCAGTTTCTGCCGATTAAAAGTTATTTATTAAGCGATAAATTTGTATTACAAGGTTATAAGGGAAAATCATTATCCTTCCGACAATGGAATGGACAACTAAGACAACCTATTTTATTGGCAGCTCCTCGCTCTTTAGTCAGCGTTGCGCCCGTTGAGGGCTTTTTACACCCCAAAACAGAACTCGATACTCTAGGCTTTGATGCCCCTGAGGCGAGATGTGAGAAAAAACAATGAAAACATGGCTCTTAAACCTAAGTCTCTGTCTCTTTTTTATGGGCATAGCACACGCAGAAACAGTCTTTGTAAGTTTAGAAAAAGACAATGCACTCGCGATAGTAGATCCTATTAAAGGGGTATTGCTCAAAACCATCATCGTAGGGCAGCGCCCCCGCGGAATCACCATCAGCCCCGACTATAAACATTTATATGTTGCCACCAGTGATGATGATACCATCAAAATTATTGATATTAAGACCTTAAAAGAAGTTGGGCGCTTGCCGTCGGGTGAAGACCCTGAAACCTTTGCCTTATCCCCCAAAGGCGATAGACTCTATGTCTCCAATGAAGACGATAGCATGGTAACCGTGATTGATATTGCCAGCAAAAAAGTCCTTAAAACGATTAAAGTTGGAGTGGAGCCTGAAGGCATTGCGGTCAGTCCTGATAACAAATGGGTCGTCAGTGCGTCAGAAACCACTAATATGGTACACTGGATTAATACCCAAACCTTAGAAATTGTTGAAAACACCTTAGTTGACCCGCGCCCTAGAGCCTTACACTTTAGTGCGGACAGCAAACAGCTTTGGGTAACCTCTGAAATGGCAGGGACGTTAATGGTACTTGATGTGGCGACTAAAAAGATCATAAAAAATATTGCCTTAACGATTCAAGGCGTTAGCCGTGATAAAATTTTACCCGTCGGGGTGGTCGTTGATAAAAAAGGCGACTATGCCTATGTCGCTATGGGATCGGCCAATCGAGTGGCAGTGGTCAATGCAAAAACCTTTACGGTTGAGAAATTTTTATTAGTCGGACAACGGGTTTGGAATTTAGCCTTTTCACCTGATCAACAACGGCTGTATACCACCAATGGCACCAGTCATGATATGTCTATTATTGATTTAAAAAACCATAAAGTAACCAAGTCTGTGGGAGTTGGGCGCTATCCTTGGGGCGTGGTTGTTAAACCATGAAAACAGCGTTAACGGTTGAAAACTTAAGTTTTGCTTATGGCAAAAAAAAAGCCCTGAATCACATTAATTTTACGCTTCAAAGTGGCGAATGTACGGTCTTATTAGGCCCGAATGGCGCGGGTAAAAGTACCTTATTTTCACTCATTACCCGTTTGTATGATACCCATCAGGGTCAGATACATTTATGTGGTTTTGATATTAAAAAACAATCACGACAGGCGTTAATGCGCTTAGGCGTGGTTTATCAACAAACTACACTCGATATTGATTTAACCGTCTTACAAAATTTACGCTACCATTTAGCCTTACACGGTATTTCTCGAAAACAAGGGAATAAACGTATTCAAGAAGAATTGGAACGCCTTAATATGTATGAACGTCGACATGAAAAAATTCGTCAATTAAATGGTGGCCATAAACGACGCGTCGAAATTGCCAGAGCGTTATTACACAATCCATCCCTGTTATTATTAGACGAACCCACCGTAGGCTTAGACGTTCCCAGTCGTAAAAGCATTGTTGAACACATACACCAATTAGCCAATAACCGCGCCTTATCAGTTTTATGGGCGAGCCATCTAATTGATGAAATTTACCCAGAAGATCAATTATTAATTTTGCACCAAGGTGAAATTAAAGCCAGTGGCTCGATCAACCACATTTTATTAAAAACCGAAACCGATTGTATTAGCGCAGCATTTTATAAGCTCACACAAGGGGCGGAAAAATGATTATCCTACATTTTTGGCGTGTCATGTGGGGAATCATCAACCGCGAATTATTACGTTTTTTGAATCAAAAAGAGCGTTTTATATCCGCCTTAGTACGGCCTTTAATTTGGCTATTTGTGTTTGCCGCAGGTTTTAGAGCCGCTTTGGGGTTGGCAATTACCCCCCCTTATGAAACTTACATCTTATATGAGGTTTACATCACCCCTGGGTTGGTAGGGATGATTCAACTGTTTAACGGTATGCAGAGTTCTTTATCAATGGTTTATGATCGTGAAATGGGTAGTATGCGTATTTTAATGGTCTGCCCGTTACCACGCTGGTTTTTATTAATTTGTAAACTCATTGCAGGCACGGTCGTTTCTATTTTACAAGTGTATGTTTTTTTAGCCATTGCGTGGTTTTATGAGATTCAACCGCCTGAAATAGGCTATGTTTATTTATTTCCTGCATTAATTTTATCAGGATTAATGCTAGGGGCATTAGGCTTGCTATTATCCTCTTTTATTAAACAACTGGAAAATTTTGCAGGGGTAATGAATTTTGTGATATTTCCCATGTTCTTTATGTCTAGCGCACTTTATCCTCTGTGGAAAATGAAAGAATCCAGCCTTTTACTTTATAATTTAGCCCTTTATAACCCTTTTTCCCAAGCAGTTGAACTGATTCGGTTTGCTTTATATGGGCAATTTAATCAATACGCTTTTTTAGTCACCTTAGGCGCTTTTATCGTTTTTATGTTGGTTGCCATCTGGGGCTATAACCCTTCAAAAGGAATGATGGTCAAAAAAGGTGGAAAATGAATGTAACCTTTCTTACGTTGTGAAGAGGCGCATGTGATAAATTCTTGTTTTTTAGAGATTCCCCCTTTAAAAAAATCCCCTAACAATTTAGCCGCGTACCAGCACGAAACCTTAGAACAATGGCTTGATGATCTGCCCTTTGCCAACCCCATCAAAACCATGTTTTTATTTCGGGATTTTTTGACTGAATTAAACCGAACTAAAATGCGTGTGCCATTAAGGCTTGATACCCTTGAAACGCTAAAACCTGTCTTTTTTAACATCCAAGATTATTTACGCTCACAGCTTTCAAAAAGGGGCTTTCCGCGAGGTGAAAATGGACAAAATATTAGCAGCTTTTTATTAGAAATTGAGAAGGAATTCACTTTAGGCTATTGGATTTGTACAAAAGAGCTAACAAAACCGCGCACCATACGATGGTTTCAGGGAAAAAATACCGCACTCTCTTTGCAACGAACCATCAAAGCATATGGTCATATAATGACCAGTTATTACATGATGCGTATCCCAATTGCTGATTGGGTGTGGATGGACTTTCATTCACTTTACAAATTAAGTATTCAACATAAAAAAAACGCCATAAAAGTGCCTGATGACTTAGATCAACCCAGTGATCATAGTACGGCCACGCAGAGTTACCTTCAAATATTATTACTCAGCCTTTTAGACACGGGCACCTTAACCCAAAATGAGTTACAACAAATTTATGAAGCCTTAAATAAACTCAGTCTCTTTCCTTGCTTAGAAGAGCAACTTATTATCACCCAAGCTCTGCAATGCTACGTTCATATTGATGAGGATGTGCCGCCGACCTTTGAGGAAAAAGAAGATGAAACAGAATTTAAACAGCTCTATTTTAACTTTACCCGCCTCCATAAAGAAATTAAAACACTAAAAAAAACCGCAGTCATAAAGAACGATCGTTTTAATATCATAATGAATGCCAAATTATCCCGCCAATTATTAAGCTATTTAGACCAATGTTGGCTGGGAAAACTAACCGATGAATCACCCTGTTTTATAGACCGTTTAGACCGTTTTTTTACTATTGGCTTAGAAAATACTTATGATTTATTGTGTTCAAATGCACAGGTTCAGCACAAGCCTTTAGAATATCTAGGGGAATCATGCTCCCCAAAAGGCTTATCGTATTTATTTGATGAAAAAGAACTCATTTCAATTGGCAGTTTGGTTAGTTTTAGAAAAATAGACACTCAACAAAACCAACGATTTTTAGGTGTTGTCTCTAAAATCATGGTCGACAAACATCAAAGTTGTTATATTGAATTTAATGTTTCACTGATTAGTTCAGAAATTCATGCCGCCTCTTTTTCCTTTCGAGATGAAGACGGCGAAAACCTTGCTCAGAAAGCTTTATTTTATCAGCAAAAACAAGAGAATCAGGTGGATAAAAGCTTTCTTATCATTAACTCTCATGTCTTAAAGGAGCAGGATATGATTGAATTACAGCTGGTCTCTGACTGCCTTTGGATTGAACTTTTAAATAAAAAAAATATCGGCTTAGGCTATTGGCAATTTGAATGTAAAGAATTTGAAGATACTGCCGCTGAAGCAAATTTGATCGACGATGAAGGTAAAGAATTTATATAAATTTAGTTAGCTTTTTCATCCGCTTATGGTATCTTGAGAAACTAACGAGATAATTTTACGTTGCGACACACTGTATTTAGACGATAAAGTTTAAATATAGACACTTTATCCAGTTAGGGTATTTATAATAATAATGAATCTGCATGAGGAAAATAAATGAGCAATTCCGAAGAAACTGAAAACAAAACCACTGAAAAACCAGAAATTACTGAAAAACCAGAAGCGACAACGGCCACAGCATCTGTAGATCAGGCAAATAAGTTATTAGATAATGCAATGGGCTTAAAAGAATCGAACCCAAAAGTTTTTTTTGGCGCGATCGCCGCTTTAGCTGTTGTGGTTTTAATTGTTATTATGATGAGTTCTGGCAGTAAAAATACCGTGCCTCATACCACACTAAAAACCTTAACCATAGGACAACAATACAGTTTAAAAGGGGCGAATAGTTTGGGAGGTAATGGCTCTATCAGTATGGTCGCAAATCCTGATACTGTGTCGGCCTTTGATGACAGTCAGGAAAAAGGCGTTAAAAGCCCTTGTAAACAACAACCTGAAGGAACGGTAGTTAAAGTGCTAGACCTTACTGACTACGTAGGTAAGAAAAATAGTATTGCACAAATAGAAATTTTATCCGATGGCGAGTGTAAAGGTCGTAAAGGCTGGACACTCGTGGTTGATATTCAATAAAGATTGACAGAAATTCTTTTTAACGGCATAATGCCAAAGATAGAATGACATGCGGGAATAGCTCAGTGGTAGAGCACAACCTTGCCAAGGTTGGGGTCGCGAGTTCGAATCTCGTTTCCCGCTCCAAAATTTAAAAAAGCCGTGATAATAATCGCGGCTTTTTTGATAAATCGCTTCAAGGCTGCGTAGCAAAATGGTTATGCAGTGGCCTGCAAAGCCATCTACACCAGTTCGATTCTGGTCGCAGCCTCCACGTTTTACCTTACTAAAATATTTTCTTCAGCTAACATCTCTAATACTAAATTTGCCATATTTTTAGAACCCTCACCTTTCCCAAGTTTTATCTTCACCTGTTTTAACGCTTCTTGCATTTTTTTATAATAAACGGCATCCTTTAAAATTTTGAGTATCTCTGCGCTAATATTGTCAGCACTGGCATAGTGTTGAATTAATTCTTTAACTATCGGCTTATCGGCAATAATATTGGGCAAACCGATGGATTTTATCTTCACTAAATACCGTGCTAATAAATAGGTTAGTGGTGATAATTTATACACAATTACCATCGGAATATTCAACAAAGCAATTTCTAAGGTCGCCGTTCCTGAGGTTGTCATTACCGCATCACAACACTGAATCGCGTCATAAGGTTGGTTTTTAATAACCTTAACTGCCTTATTATTCAAAAAAGGCTTGAGCAATACATCGCTAATCGAATCCGCTTGTGGTAATAAAAATTGTGCCTCAGGAAAGACTTTTTGGATTATGACGACAGCCT
Organism: Methylococcales bacterium; assembly: GCA_023146575.1. Taxonomy (GTDB): domain Bacteria; phylum Pseudomonadota; class Gammaproteobacteria; order Methylococcales; family Methylomonadaceae; genus WTBX01. Next base: position 858 of record JAGLBU010000031.1, on the reverse strand, counting down.
CTAACATAACAGGCAACATACGTTTAATTTCATTAACTCTACTGCCTGGTAACAACCCAATAATAGGGTCATCTGCATTTAACCCAAAAAGAGTCCGTGCTTCCGTCTTTGTATATAACGGTTTGACCTTATCTACAGAAGGATGCCCAACATACGCCACAGGAATATTTTCAGCTTCATAATAAGCGGTTTCAAAAGGAAAAATCACGGCCATTTTATCAATCGCCTTACCATAAGTCACCACACGTTTAGGTCGTGATGCCCATACTTGCGGACTCACATAAAATAAAACGGTAATACCCTCGCGTTTAGCAAACTGCGCCAATCTTAGATTAAATTCTTTATAATCAATACAAATCAATAAATCGGGTCGATGGTTTAAAATCAATGCCTTCATGATTTTCATCGCCGCTTTAATTTCTCGGTAATGCCTTAAAATTTCCACAACCCCAATCACCCCAATTTCAGAAGAATCATAGGCAATTTCAACGCCTGCTTCGCGCATTTTTTTAGCCCCCATTCCAATCGCTATAATTGACGGGTTTTGCGCCTTTATTTCCAAAAACATATTGGCGGCATGTTGATCGCCCGAGGTCTCCCCCGCGCTCATCATGATAAGCTTTTTCATTACGGGGTAATTTTAGGCAATAACATTTTCTCAGAATTGATTTTTTTAGCCGCTCGTTTAATTAATTGATTAATCATTTTTGAGTGCATTTCATCGTTCAATACTTTTTTAGAATTCAATTTTTGCCATAATTCAGCATTACTCATTTCTTTATGACACGCGGTACATATTTGCGTACGCTCCATTTTTTCACGCTGTGCTTGTGATAAAGGCCCTGTTAATGGCCAATG
>JAGLBU010000309.1 GCA_023146575.1 Methylococcales bacterium | reverse complement strand
TTAAGTTGAATTTTGCATTTCGATACTAAAATTTTCAGCATTACGGTTTCCCTGCGCCTCATCATTACGCAACGCTTCAATACGCTCTAAATATGCCTCATCAATATCGCCCGTAATATAATCTTGGCTAAAACACGAGGTATCAAAATGCTTAATATTTGGGTTACCTCGTTGCACCGCTTCAATTAAATCGGGTAAGTCTTGATAGATCATGCGATCTGCCCCAATCACCTCACCGATTTCTTGTTCATTACGATTATGGGCGATCAGTTCCTTCACCGCAGGCATGTCGATTCCATACACATTAGGATAACGCACGGGGGGCGCGGCAGACGCAAAATACACTTTTTTAGCTCCTGCGTCGCGTGCCATTTGAATAATTTGCCCAGAAGTTGTGCCACGAACAATGGAATCATCGACTAATAAAACATTTTTGCCTTCAAATTCTAAGTTAATGGCATTCAGTTTTTGCCGAACCGATTTTTTACGCATTTTTTGACCAGGCATTATAAAGGTACGACCAATATAGCGATTTTTAATAAACCCTTCCCGAAATTTAACCTGCAATTTTTTTGCCATTTCTAATGCCGAGGTGCGACTGGTTTCAGGAATGGGAATCACCACGTCGATATCATGATCTTTCCATTCACGCAAAATTTTATCGGCTAATTTTTCACCCATGCGCAAACGGGCTTTATATACGGAAATATCATCAATAATCGAATCAGGACGGGCAAAATAAACATATTCAAAAATACAGGGACAATGATCGACAATATCAGAACATTGCTGGGTATGTAACTCCCCTGTGTTTTCAATAAAAATAGCTTCTCCAGGTTCTATGTCCCGTGTCAATTTAAAGTCTAAAATATCCAGTGCCACACTTTCAGAGGCAATCATAAAATCAGAACCGTCTTTGGTTTGTCGCTCACCAAAAACAATTGGGCGAATGCCGTGTGGGTCTCTAAAGCCTAAAATGCCAAACCCTGAAATCATCACTACGACGGCATAAGCCCCCCGACAGCGCCTGTGAACACCTTCTACGGCTTTAAAAACATCTTTAGCGGTAATGCGTAATTTTCCGAGGCTTTGTAATTCGTGTGCAAAAATATTTAATAAAATTTCAGAGTCAGAGTCGGTGTTTAAGTGGCGTTGATCTTGTATAAATAAGGCTTTTTTAAGTGCTTCTGTATTGGTTAAATTACCATTGTGTGCCAGTGTCAGCCCAAAGGGGGAGTTGACATAAAAAGGCTGAGCTTCGGCGGAACTGGTACAGCCTGCGGTAGGATATCGGACGTGTGCAATCCCCATGTTACCGCGCAAACGCATCATTTGACTGTGACTAAAAACATCCCGTGTTAAACCGTTGCCTTTGCGTAAATGCAAGCGACCTTTTTCACAGGTGACGATCCCTGCCGCGTCTTGTCCTCGATGTTGCAATACCGTTAAGGCATCATAAAGCTCTTGATTGACGTTTTGGTGGGCTACAATACCCGCAATACCACACATTTTTGATCCTGCATTGGTCGATAAAAAGAGTAAAAGGGTCGAGAGGGTTTAAATCAGGTCGCCATCTCAGCAATTTCAGGGGGGATTTGCTCTCGTAGCCACAAGGCAAGTTTTAAAAAATAAGGGATCAGGGTTGAGTCTTTCCATAACGCTAATTCTGGCACAGGGGTTAAACCTGCCAACATAATTAACAATGCCACCACAATTCCGCCTCGAGCAATTCCTAAAAAAAGTCCTAAGAAACGATCAACGCCTGTTAGCCCTGTTTTTTCAAGTAATAATTCGGCAAAATAATTGACAATTCCACTCACAATTAAAGTACAAATTAATAATACAATAAAGGAGGCGGCGATTCTTGCCGCAGGAAAATCAATCACGGTTTCAAATAAAACCGAAAAAGGACGGCTAAAGGTTAAGCCCACCCATATCGCTACCACCCACGCCATAAGGGATAGAATTTCTTTTACCAAGCCTCGTAATAAACCAATTAATAAGGAAATAACAAGGATGATAATAATGGCATAATCTATTTCATTCATCTTTAAAAGGTATTTTGGAAAAGGTTAATTTGAAAAAACAATGATGCTTTTAAGACGATTTAATCGATTAATTTTAGTCCTTGCATTATTGGCGCTTTGTTTGTCTACTTGTGCAACACGCACTCGATACAATGCATCGCCGTTCCTTGTCGTAGTCGTATCAATAACCGCAGAAAACCCTTGGCTTTTTAATTTTTCTTGAAGTGTAGAGGCATTTTCTTCGCCTCTAAAGCTTGCCGCCTGTACATACCAACGCTTTACGATTGGCGGTTTTTCTTCAATCACAACCGATGCAGTCGCAGGCGTTGGCACAGTAACCACCGTGGTGGTTGTCGCAACACTAGAAGGGCTAGTCGCTGGCACAGGAACGGTGACTGTTGCAGGCGTTGGCGGTGGTTCCGTTATTTCGTCAATCGGTTGTGCGTGAATATTTTCAATGACATCATCAACATTATTCGGTGGCTCACTGGTGACCAAATCCATTGCATTCATCGACGATTGTTTCGGAATCGTTAAAGTCTCGGTATTTTGAAGGCTTTCATCGGTATCATCGAGAAACATTGGCAAAAAAATGGTGGCTAATAGTGTAATCACAATCGCCCCAATGATTCTATTTTGTAACCATTCCTCTACTTTCATCTGCTATGGCCTTTCATTATTTTCAAATTTTGCTAAATATTCTGACACTAAATAGAAAGAGCCAAAAACTAAAATAATATCGTCTTTTTCCGCCTTAACCTTAGCCGCGCTAAAGGTTTCTTTAAAGCTTTGAAACCCCAAAATAACATTGTCGATTTTTTTTTGTTTAAACGTTGCTTGCATGGCATCATCCGATAATGCCCGTGGCGAATCTAAAGGACTAATAAACCAGTTATCAATTAATGATTTCATAATATCCAGCACGCCATTAATATCTTTATCTCGCATAATTGAAAAAACAGCGTGTATTTTTCGATGGCTGAAATATTTTTTTAAATACTCTGACAATATTTGTACTGCTTGCGGATTATGGCCTACTTCTAATAAAACCTGTGGCGAATTATTAATCAACTGAAATCGGCCTCTCAAGTTCGTATTTTGCAACCCATAATCAATGGCTTGGCGTTCAACGGGTAAAAAATCTTGTAATTGCGTAATTGCCATTAAAACGGTTGACGCGTTATTAAATTGATGCTCACCGATTAAATTAGGCGTAGGTAAGTTTTTATAATGTTGAGTCGTGCTTTTCCAGTCCCAATTTTCGGCCTTTATTTGATAATCAAAGGCGCTGTGTAAACACAATAATGGGGTTTGTTTTTCTTTTGCGGTTGAAAATAACGTCACTGGCGGGTTGCCATCCCCAATCACACTTGGGGTATTCGCTCTAAAAATACCCGCTTTCTCAACTGCAATGGATTCACGGGTATTACCTAGCCAATTAACATGATCAATGGCGATACTGGTAATAATACTCAAATCCGCATCAATAATATTGACCGCATCCAACCGTCCACCTAAGCCCACTTCCAATAGTTGGATATCAACCTTCGCTCTTGAAAAAACATCTAAAGCCGCTAAAGTACCAAATTCAAAATAACTAACGGAAATATCTTCTCGAGCAATATCAATGCGTTCAAATGATTCACAAATTAAGTTATCATCGGTCGGCACACCATTAATTTTAATGCGTTCACGATAATGCACAATATGGGGAGAGGTATACGTGCCGACTTTATAAC
>JAGLBU010000308.1 GCA_023146575.1 Methylococcales bacterium | reverse complement strand
CAGCCATTATGGGTTTCTAATTTATGATGTAAATCCCCTAATTCGGCTAACGCTTTTTCATCAGTCGCCTCCATTGTCATTGATAAGTGATGATAACGACTAATCCAATGCCCTAAATCACCCAAACCTTCTGCAACTGCATCATAAATACTCATACCATCGGTTAGCGTTGGTGCTTGCTCTAACCATGCCAATTTTAATTCAGGTTGTCGCCAAACTTCACCCTCATCGGCTAAAATATTACCTGCAATAATTTTCATTAAGGTGGACTTACCCTCCCCATTACGCCCTAAAAGCCCGACTCGTTCTCCTGCATCTAATTGAAAATTGGCATGATCTAATAAAGCATGAGTTCCATAAGCGATGGAAACGTTTGAAAGTTGTAATAAAGGCATCAGCAGTCTAAGCAAAAATAAATGACGTATTATAAGCTAAAAACTTATAATAGAAATGTCGTAATCATTACCAACCTTTTTTATCGCGCTTATTGTCTTTTTATAAGGAAAATTATGTCCCAACTAAAACCCATAGAATCTAAAAATCTACGCTTACCCGCAGGTTTACATTTATTGTCCTACCTTGAAGCAGTTGATAATAATAACCCACCATTAGTGAATCTTGCCGTCCCGATGGGGCAAGTGGACTCTCAAGTTTCCTTTTTGTTTCAAGATCCTCGTAACGAAGGCTTTTTAAATAAACCCAATGATAGGGCTGTCGTTCGTGTGGTTGGAAAACCTGCGGAAATAATGGTTGGAATTTTTGTCACGCCAGAATGTACCAGCGCTGAAATAAAATTTGAAGCTAAACCGTTATCTTCTGATGCGACAACAGCAACAGATGAAAACATAACGGAAACCACTAAAGAAGATGTATTATCTGAAAAAAATTATCCTCTGGCTTTTTCAGGACATGTTCAATGGCAAGGTGATGTGCAATTAGCCGCAGGAGAAGCCTTAGGCAATCCTGAAAAAAATTGGCGCATTGAAAGTTTTGCCATTCATTGGCCAGAAAAACCCGCTGAAGTAGATATTGAATATTACTGCCATGTGAATAACTTAGGTCAATCGCCTAAATCTTCTTTGAACGCCTTAGTCGGAACTAAAGCGCGTGCATTGCCAATTGCGGCTATTTCAGCGCAATTAACGGGCGCGAATGCTGATCGTTATGACTTAACCATTGAAGTGATTTTTTCTGAAACGGGAGTACGAACCCTTAGCACCGAGGGTGAATTGACATGGGGCTTGCATGACAATGAATATTTAACAGCTATCAGAGGTATTGTCACCGAAAAAGTAATGGCTGAAGAACCTGTTGTAACAGATAATGTGGTCGAAAATATCTGGGCGGATGCGGTTCAATCTGAGCCAATCAAAGAGGAAACCTCAGCAGAAAATATCTGGGACGATAGTGTGGGAGAACAAACGCCTCAAAATGCGTGGGAAAATGCCACTGATGAAACAGCGCCAACCGAAAAGAAACCTGCTTTTACAGTTCAAACATTTTAAGATTATGTAAAATTAGGCTATCAATAGAGTCTGTGTTGATAGCCTTTTAAGCAAAAATTTTAGCCAAAATTTAACTTAGCTTCCAAATCATTTCGAGAATCCGCATTAATTAGCGCCTCATCAAGGCTGATTTTTTCAGCGTTATACAAATCAAACAACGCATCATCAAAGGTTTTCATACCTTTCGTACCACTACTCTTCATGGCGTTTTTGATTTCAGGTAAGTCACCTTTTAAAATTAAATTTGAAATATGCGGGGTGTTAATCAGCACCTCAATTGCCGCACAACGTCCCCCAGAAAGGGTCGGTATTAATCGTTGTGACAAAACGGCTTTTAAATTGCTCGCTATATCCATAAATAATTGTTTATGCCGTACTTGAGGAAACATATTTATAATGCGTTCCATCGCTTGATTGGCATTATTAGCGTGCATGGTTGAGATACATAAATGCCCTGTATTCGCCAATTCTAACGCCGCTTCCATGGTTTCTCGGTCTCGAATTTCACCAATTAAAATCACATCAGGCGCTTCTCGAAGACAGGCTTTTAAGGCTTTCGCATACGACACCGTATCAACACCTACTTCGCGCTGATTGACAATGGATTTTAAATTAGGATGTGAAAATTCAACAGGGTCTTCAATGGTTAGAATATGCCCAGGAGAATTTGCATTACGATGATTAATCATTGCCGCCAGCGTAGTTGATTTTCCAGAACCTGTTCCCCCCACCATTAATAATAACCCCCGTTTTGCCATAATTAACTCAGGCAAGACTTCAGGTAAATTTAATTGCTCTACGGTTGGAATAACCGAGGGAATTAAGCGTAAGACTAAGCCGACGGTTTTACGTTGATAAAAAGCATTGGCTCGAAAACGCGCACTGCCATCAGGCATTTCAATGGCAAAATCAAGATCTTTATTTTCTTGAAAGGTTTTAATTTGATCGCTATTCATAATCCCTAATGCACCCGATTCACTCAATTCGGGGGTCAGGATATATTCATCCATGGAAACAGCAACGCCTGATATTTTAATTTTAACCTGCGAGCCTGCGGTTAAAAATAAATCAGAAGCATCCAGTTCAATCATTTTTTTAAGATACGGAAAAATATCTAAATGGCCTTCGGGTATTTTCCCTAATATTTGATAAGATTGTTCTTTTTTTCCACTAGCGCTTTTAGTACTGGGTTTTGCAGTCTCTGCATTTGGTTTTGGAATACTTAAATCTAAAAAACCATCCTCATCTTCAACTGTAGCCGTGATAGCCTCTGGCTTAGGTGCTTCTTTTTTAGGGCTTAAGGTTAATTCTAAAATTTTAGCCTTAATGCTTACGTCTACATCGAAGGTATATTTATCACCTAGTGTATAAACCGACTTTAAGGCTTTATTTTTAATTAATTGTTTTTTTTCATCAGCCGTAATTAAGGAAAAAATCACCCGTTGAATGTCTTTATTATCTAATAACGTTTTCCCGACTATTTTATCCTGCCCCTCAATATGTAACAGCGGGGGGGAGTTCGTTTTAAAGATTAAACGCTCGCCTTTTTTTTGGAGCATTAATTTTAAGTATTTTACTATATCCATAGTTTTATTAATAATTGCCAGTTAGTTTTTATAAGTA
>JAGLBU010000307.1 GCA_023146575.1 Methylococcales bacterium | reverse complement strand
ACCGATTTTTGTTCCTCTTTTTCACGCTCTAAACGGGTAATATCGGCTTTGGCTTGATTAAATTCAGTTAATTGTTGCGATTTGGTTTTTAACTCTTGTTCTAAAGTCGTTAATTGCCCTGAAATTTCCAGCCTCATTTCTGTGGTAATTTTATCGCGCAATGATTGCTGTTCTTGCTTTAACTGTTGATTAAAACGCTGGGTAGATTCCGCTTCAATAACCGATTTTTGCTCGTCTTTTTCACGCTTCAAACGTTCTATTTCAATTTTGGCTTGATTGAATTTATTTAATTCAATGGATTTATCATTAAGCTCTGTTTGCAATGCGTCAATTTGTAGGGATGACTGTGCCTGCATTTCTTTTTTGACTTGTTTCCTTAACAATTCTTGCTCTGTCTTTAAACGCTTGCTAAAACGTTGTGCCGACTTCGCTTCAATTATCGCTTTTTGTTCATCTTGTTCACGCTGCAAACGGCTAATATCCGCTTTAGCTTGATTAAATTCTTTTAATTGTGTGGATTTAAGGGTTAATTCTTTTTCCAATGCACTTACTTGTGCTTGTTGTTCGCTTTCAAGTTGTTTTGAAAACGCTTTTTTTTCTTGTGCTAATCGTTGTTGAAATTTAATGTCTTGTTGCTGATAATGTGACTCTTTTTCAGCTAATTTTTGCTGGTATTTTTGTTCAATATCGGCTTCTATTTGCTGATGTAATTGGGTATTGGCATCAAATATATGTGAACAATTGGGACAGGTAATATTATTTTCTTGGCTCATTTTTTTCCTTAATGTTGATGTCCGTGGCCGTGTTCTTGGGCAATTTTTCGATATTCACAACCATCACATTCCATCATTTGGTTTTTTTCAGGGTCAATTAAAGTCGCTATATTAGTATCGAGCAGTTGATAAATTTCTTCCTCAAAGCCTAAATAACCCCCTAAAACCATTCTAGTTTGTGGATATTGTTGTTGGAGATATTTAAATTGTTCCGCAATTCGAGTAATCAATGTTCCTGTAAATAAGTAGTATGGCTGAATGACAATTTGTGTCATGCCTAATTTTATCTGCCGTTGAACCGCTGTTTCTAATCGAGGATAGGTAATGCCCGTAAAGGCAATATCAATTAATTCATGACCGGTTTCTTCCCATAGCCAACGCGCTAATTTCGCAATTTCACCATTCGCTATTTTATCTGACGAGCCACGACCTAAAATAATAACCCCTGTCGATTTAGGATCAGGCATTGCCATTTCATTCATTAAAGACCGTACTCGACGTTTGACTATTTTTAGCATCGCCATATTAATGCCAAGATGTTTACCGTATTGAAAATTAACGTGAGAGTGACGTTTTCGGGCGGCGGCTAAATGCTCAGGGATTTCCATTTTCACATGCCCAGCGGCATTTAAAATCAATGGAATGATTAAGACTTGTTTTGAATTTTTTGCGGCAAGGTCAAAGCCTTCATCCAATAAAACTTCGGCAAATTCAATAAAACAAACCTCAATACGCCAGTTTTGATGTTGTTGTTGCCAATGTTTAGCGAAACGTTCTATTTCAATATTACCTTGCAGATCTCGTGAGCCGTGACCGACTAATAAAATGGTTGCTTTCACGTTTATCCTTTTGTATTTTGAGTGGCTTTACGGAAACGATGCGTAAAAGTCGCATCATATAATTTTGATTTTTTTAAAGTTCCCCAATGCCGTGCGCCTAATGTTGGACTGGCAATAATCATCGCTTGGCTGTTAATTTTCGCGGCTTTGCATTGTTCTTTAATGGTCGCCAATGTTCCTCGTAATATTTGTTGCTCGTTTTCCCAACTGGCTTTATAAACCACCACAATAATAGAATCTTCTGACCAATTTGCCGCTAACAATTCTTCTTTTATTTTTTTGAGTAATGTAATCGAAAGATACAAACACAAGGTACAATGATGGCTGGCAAGTTCTTGCAGAGATTCCCCTTTTGGCATCGGCGTTCGTCCTTCCACGCGGCTAAAAATAACCGTTTGAGTAATTTCAGGCAAGGTTAAGGTTTCAATTGCCGCCGCCGCTGATGCCATTGCCGAGGTTACCCCAGGGATGACTTCAATCTCAATGCCTGCTTTATCCAAAGGTTGTACCATTTCAATTAATGCACCATATAAACTGGGATCACCCGTTTGCAGTCGCATCACACTTGCACCTTCAACCGCATATTTTATGAGCCAATTGGTAATTTCATCAAGGGTCATGCCTTTAGAATCTTGAATCACACAGGTTTTTTTTGCCCACATCATTGCCGAGGCGGAGACTAATGAACCTGCAAATAAAATCGCATCGGCCTCTTTAATTAAGCGTTGACCTTTAAGGGTTAATAATTCAGGATCACCAGGCCCTGCACCCACAAACCATACTTTTTTCATTGGCTTACATTAAGGGTAGTATTTGTGAAAGTAATTTTTGATTGGTGGCTAAAATTTGCTTTGGAAAAACCCCTTCATTACCCTCAAAATCCGTAATTGTTCCGCCTGCTTCTGTGACAATTAATACCCCTGCGGCGATATCGTATAAGTTCAATTCTTGTTCCCAAAAGGCATCCACTTGACCATCTGCCACCATACATAAATCCATTGCCGCCGAGCCAAAACGCCGCTGTCCTGTCGTTTGTTGGGCAATACGACAAAAACGTGCGAGATTATTATCTTTTAAATAACTGCGTAAACAGGCAAACCCTGTGGCAATCATTGAATTTCCTAAATCTGCTTCATTGGAAACTTTGGTAATTTCACCGTTTTTCCATGCGCCTTGGTTTTTTTCAGCACAATAATAATCATCCACCGTTGGTACATAAATAGCCCCGAAAACAATATCGCCATCAATTTCTAAGGCAACACTAATTGACCAAAAATATTGGGATTTTGCAAATGAATGAGTGCCATCAATGGGGTCAACAATCCAACGCTGAGCTTGATTATCACTTTTGCCGCTTTCTTCCCCCCAAAATCCAAATTGTGGGTATTGTGCGGTTAATTTTTCTTTTAAAAATTTTTCAACGGCAACGTCCGCCGCTGTCACAAAATCACGCGGCGCTTTTTGGGTAATATCACTTTTTTTTAAATCATTAAAATACACTAGAGCCAGTGCACCCGCTTCTCGGATAATGGCTTCTAAAACGGTTCGAGAAATAGACATAGATAAAAAACCTTGTGCTGTTTATAAAGGGGGTGTAAATAAAAAAGCGCAATCT
>JAGLBU010000306.1 GCA_023146575.1 Methylococcales bacterium | reverse complement strand
TCACTCCACGTAGCGCTGGAATCTTTACAAAATTTGAGTTCCGCCTGCGCATTAAAAGACAGCGTTAATAAGCAGAGGCATAGTTTAAATTTAGACATTGTTAGGCCTTAATCATTGATGAAGTATTTTTAAAATTCAATCCCTTGCGCGGCTTTGATGCCTTCTGAAAAAGCATGTTTTATCGGCTGCATTTCCGTCACCGTATTCGCAATCGCAATCACGTCCTCGGCGGCATTTCGCCCCGTTAAGACCAAGTGCATCCACTTAGGTTTTTTATGTTGAATAAAGTCTGCGATTTCTGTCCCTGAAATCCAATTGTACCCACAACAATAATTAATTTCATCCAGCAACACCAAATCAAATTCCTCAGAAAGAATTTTTTGTTGTGCAAACTCCCAAATTTCACGACTGGTTTTAATATCCTGCTCGGGGTTTTTAGTGTCCCATGTAAAACCATCGCCCAATGTATGCCATTCGATATTATCAAATTTCTCAGCCGCTTTTTGCTCGCCTGTTTTCCATTGACCTTTGATGAACTGAATCACGCAAACCTTCATGCCCCAGCCTGCGGCACGAAACACCATTCCAAATGCACTGGAGGATTTTCCCTTGCCTTTCCCTGTGTGGACTAAAACAATGCCTTGTCGATTCTCTCTCGCTTTCATGATAACCATCCTGCAATAATTTCTGGCGCACTGGCAAAATACCAATGAATATACGATGCCCGCAATTTTTTATAACGAATGCCCGAATCTCCTCGATTAATCGAAAAACACGGAACTAGATTTTCTGCTTCAATGCGGGCTGAATGATGAAATTCATGCCCTTTTACACCGCTTTTTTCGTGTCGATAGCCTAAGGAAACTAAGTGATCTTTCATCACCGATGAAAAAGGCAATATGCCAGCCATTTTATAAGATTTTCCGTCAAGATCAATTAAGGTTTTCCCTAACAACATTACGCCGCCACATTCCGCTAAAACGGGTTTATCCGCTTCAATAAATTTTTTAATAGAATCCCAACTGTTCGATTTTTCTAATAGATGCCCATAAAGCTCTGGATAACCGCCTGTTAGCCATAGTGCATCGGCTTTTTTTGGCACAACATCACCGTTTAAAATCGAGAAAAAAACCACCGTTGCGCCCATCGTTTTTAACCAATCAAGATTAGCAGGATAGATAAAACAACAGGCATCATCATAAGTGACTGCAATAATTTTACCATTTAATAAAGGTAGCGGTTTTTGGGGCGTAATTGTTTTTTTAGCCTGCGTTTTAAACGCGGAGAATAAGGCTTTTTCATTCACCTGAAAAAAATCACTAAAATTAGGCAACTCATTTACATTAGGTCTTTTTAATCCTAAATGACGTTCAGGTAAAATGGGTGCGTTTTTTTTCATCCACCCGACCATTGGCGGTAAATGATGTGTATTTAATAAATCGACTAATAATTTGACATGATGATCACTGCCGACATGATTCGCGATAATGCCTGAGATCACAACCCCCAAAGATTTCGCCATCTCACAAAAACCTTTCACCAGCGGCACAATAGACCCTGCCATACCTTTTACATTGACCACCAATAAAACAGGCACATCTAAAACCTTGGCTAAATGCGCACTAGAGCCTAATTCTCCTACGCCTTGTGCGCCATCAAATAAGCCCATTGCGCCTTCAATTAACACGAATTCGGTTTGAGTATCTAAGCGACCAAACTGCTCGCGACATAAATCCTTCCCCATCATTTTAGTGTCTAAATTATAACAAGCACGGCTTGTCATCGCTTGATGCCATAAAGGGTCAAGATAATCAGGCCCTGCTTTAAAGCTTTGTACAAAATGGGGTTTTAAAAACTGCAACAACGCCAGCATGATCGTGGTTTTTCCACAGCCCGATTGCGTACCAACAATCAACGCAGTCTTACTATTTTTTTGGGGCATCATTAATTTTTTTTCATCCTTCAATCGTTATACTAGACATCTTTCCTAAAGAACCCTTTGATAGCGTAGGTTTACTAAAGCAGAAACTAAACGCCATGATAAGGAATAATTTTTATGTTTACCCCGATAAACCTCTTTAACAACTCGAAAAAATTTACAACGGCGATTAATATTTTCAATAAAAATACGTTGTTTGGAAAGTGTTTTGTTATGAATTTTTGCTTCTGCTGTCAATGAGCCCCCTTTTTTCTTTTTAATCGGAAGTGTGGTATTTTCATGAAGGTTTTGAATGCCTTGATAGTCTGAGTCTGTTAAAAGAAGAGACTTTGGGTGTAAAAAATTCTATTGGTTTTAAACACAGTAAAATCATGTTGCCTACCTTTTGCACAAACCAGAACCGTCGTAGAAAGAACCTTTGGGGTTCTCAAACTACATTATGGAATGGCACAAGCCAGATATACAGGCATAGCCAGAAATGCATCAAGAATATTCATGATGAGCATGGCTCATAATCTTAAAAGAGGGCTTTCAATTCAACTGGCAAGTTGAAAATAAGGGGTTATTGCGCCTAAAAAACGCAATAATCGTTAAATTAACATCAAAAATGAGATATAAAATGACAAATTGACCTGATTAGCTTAAAAATTAGAAAATATAGTTTTTTCGGTTGAAAATAGAAATCATTTTAATGTCATTTTTAACAAAGCTAGGTAATTCAAGCCTTTCGAAATTTTATCATTTTAATTTATTAATTGGTTAGACTTAACTTACTGGCATTGCTACTGATGCCTTTATTTTGGCTTGAATTTGAGGGGTTGTGTGGGCTTCTGGGTGGATATTCATTTTATACCTCTGTTGGGTGGTTATTTAACATCTCATGGAGAATGTCTCTTACTCTGTAGAGAGCATAACTCATTTTAGGAATTCATCCATGATCACATGGTACCCTATATAAAGTGAATTCCACCTTGTTAAGGCAAATTTAGTACTTATGATGGATAAATAATCCACAAAACAATAACACGCCGCCACGCCGCTGGGAGGGTTCGCTTGTGTAAAACCAAATATTGGGTCAATGTCAGCCCAAACCCATGCGCCTGAAAATGTTCCCACAAGTTCAAGCCAAGTGCTGACAAAAAAGGCACACAGATAAATCATTGGCTTGCGTCCCTTGACCAAATAGATCAAAAAAATAGCAAATAAAATCGCCCCTGTTATATCTTCACGCGCCGCCAAAATAGCGCCCCATAAAGCCCAACTCCCACCCGAAAAAACCGCAAAAATGGCTATGTTTCGGGTATAGCGCTGAAATAACCCTGAGCGCGCCAATGCAATAATGGTTAAATACACTACGCCATGACCAGGGGGAACATACATTGGTAGGTTGTCAAAACGATAGCTATAACACCCCATGTAAAGCGCGGCAAAATGTTCAGCCAACGTTGCAAAAAATAAGGTGAGCAAGACTTGCATTCTAACTGCTTTAGTTTCGCCCCAGAGCATGAAAAATAAGGCGATCCATGTCATTATGGCTAAGCTATTTTGATCGCTTAACGAGCCTTTTATGCCATCATAACTGACTGTTAGGGTAATGAATGTGAGTGAAAATAAGATAATGGCATAATCTCTGGATTGATGAGTTGCCTGAGGGTTTGAAGATGGTAAAGAAGACAGCATAAAGCGCCGTTTAGTTATTAAAAATTATTTTAACCCTTGAAGTTAACAGAAAACCTCATAAAATTATATTTATGCTTGAAGTTATATTAGAGTATGCTTACTTTAATGTGCGTATAGAGTCATTATAGCGTTTTTAAATAGGCACTATCTTATCAACATAAAACTAGAATTAATAATAAAATTATGAGTATAAAGCAAATATCAGCCCCTAAATTAAAAAGTTTATTAGGCGATGAAAGTATTTTATTTTTAGATGTGAGGGAGCTTAATGAGTATGAGTTTTCACGTATTGAAGGCAGTGTTTTAATACCCTTGAATGAATTGCCTGATTATGTTCATATGTTAGAGGTAGGTCAACAAATTGTCTTGATTTGTCATCATGGCATTCGCAGTCAACAAGCGGCGGGCTATTTAGAAACGCAAGGGTTTACGGATCTTAGCAACCTTGTTGGTGGCGTTAATGCATGGGCAATTGAATGTGATCCTGAAATGCCGCGTTATTAATTGTTTGGTCATCTTTGTTTAAAATTTATCGAAAATAGCAACTAATCTGTATAGATAAATTAAAAAA
>JAGLBU010000305.1 GCA_023146575.1 Methylococcales bacterium | reverse complement strand
AAAGATAACATGGTCTTTTTCCGTGGCGGTTGGGGACATACTAATGATAACCGTGGCGGCAACTTAGGGGTAACAGGAACAGGCGGTGGTTTGCTAGATGCTTCAGCGATTGGCGTACCAACTACAGGTGGTTCAGGCGATCCACTGGTCGGCGTTGCAGGGGGCTTAACCGCTTTCTTAGGCGGCGAAACAAATACAGCGGATAAAGATTCATGGTATTTTGGGGCAGGTTTTGACTTTAGCATCAATAATGATTTATTCGGTCTAATGGATAACACAGAAGTAGCCGCTGAATTAATGTTGGAATACAAAGAATTCTCCGATGATACTAACAGCTTATTAACTGGTCAAAATGTCACTGTAAATCAATTAACCGTTTCAGCATCCCCAAAAATTAAATTCTTAAAAGGCAGTAAATTCAGACCTTGGTTGATTCCAGTCGGTTTTGATCTAAACATTATTAGCCCACCATCAGGTGCGGTAACCGTATTAAACCCTGGCATTCAATTTGGTTTAGGCGCAGATTATCAGTTAATTGATAATATTTATATTGGTGCAGATGCTCGTTATCACTTAACCTTAGACGATACTGATGGTGTTGACACCGATGGCTTTACCGTTGGGGGCTATTTAGGTTTAGGCTTCTAAGTTTCAATCTACCCAACAGTTCAATAAAATAGGAAGGCCTAAAAACCTTCCTTTTTTTATGTGTCAAAAATACCAAAAGATGAATTAAATTCATGTCCGAAGAAGCCACCAAACCATCTGAAAAACCCAAAGAAGCAGAAAAAGCTAAAGCGCCTGCGCCAGCACCTAAAACGGATGAAAAAAAGAAAGCCGCAGCCCCTGCAAAAAAAACTGAGAAGATTCCTATGAAAGTTTACACCATACTAAAATACGCAGGGCTTGTCATACTTTCTCTTTGGCTCATTTTACAAGGACTAGGCGATGTTTTAAAAGTCGATTTCCCAAAATATCACAAAATACTCCCGATTATCAATATGATCGGCGGCGCATTTTTAATATTATGTCTCATTAAACGACAACGAGGCGATATAGGCATATTACTCCTTGGCGCATGGTCACTACTTCAAAGCAGCTCCTTTTTATTTCATATCAGCTTCAATCATAGCAACACCATCATCCATATTTTAGGCCTTATCGCAGGTGTTTTATTAATTTTAAAAATATAAAAAATTATTTAGCTTTTTAAATACCTTTCACCCTTTAATTCTCAAATATTACGTGGATTCAAATCACAAGTCATTGACTTAAACTTTATCTTGATACAACTCCATTTGGTCAAAATTTAAATATTGATAGGTCTGATCCTCAGTTGCTTGTATCTTTTCAGCATATTCCATATATTCTGTTACCGTTGGAATTTTACCTAAAATAGAACAGACTGCCGCTAATTCTGCCGACGCTAAATAAACATTGGCATTATTGCCTAAGCGGTTTGGAAAGTTTCGAGTAGACGTAGACACAACCGTGGCATTATCAGCAACGCGTGCTTGATTTCCCATACACAACGAACACCCAGGCATTTCCACACGCGCCCCTGCTTGCCCAAAAATGCTGTAATAGCCTTCTTCGGTTAATTGCGCTTGATCCATTTTTGTCGGTGGCGACACCCAAAGCTGTGTCGGTAATCGCCCTGAATTTTGCGCTAATAAATTCCCTGCGGCGCGAAAATGACCAATATTTGTCATGCACGACCCCAAAAACACCTCATCTATTTTAATATTTTCCAATTCGGACAACGGTTTCACATCATCAGGATCATTCGGACAGGCTAATAAAGGTTCTTTAATGTCGTTTAAATCTATGTCGATAATTTCAAAATACTCGGCATCGGCATCAGGCGTTAATAATTCAGGGGTCGCAACCCAATCTTGCATGGCTTTTATACGCCGTTCTAAGGTACGCTGATCGCCATAACCCTCCGCGACCATCCATTTTAACAGGGTTATATTGGAGGTCATGTATTCAATAATAGGTTCTTTATGTAAGCGAATACTACAGCCCCCTGCGGAACGTTCGGCGGACGCATCGGACAATTCAAACGCTTGCTCCACTTTTAAATTGGGTAAGCCTTCAATTTCTAAAATACGCCCTGAAAATACATTTTTCTTATTCTTTTTCTCAACGGTTAATAAGCCTTTTTGAATCGCCACATAAGGAATCGCATTGACTAAATCGCGTAAGGTGATGCCTTTTTGCATTTCCCCACTAAATCGAACTAAGACCGATTCAGGCATGTCCAATGGCATCACCCCCGTCGCCGCCGCAAACGCCACCAAACCAGAGCCTGCGGGAAACGAAATGCCGAGTGGAAAACGGGTATGCGAATCACCGCCTGTTCCGACCGTATCGGGCAATAACATTCGATTTAACCACGAATGAATAATGCCATCGGCAGGTCGTAATGCCACGCCGCCTCGATTCATAATAAAATCAGGCAAGGTGTGTTGCATGGCGACATCAATAGGTTTTGGATACGCGGCGGTATGACAAAACGATTGCAACACTAAATCGGCTGAAAACCCTAAGCAAGCAAGGTCTTTTAATTCATCCCGTGTCATAGGGCCGGTGGTATCTTGCGAACCCACGGTGGTCATTTTAGGTTCACAATAGGTATTTGGGCGAACCCCTTCCACGCCACAGGCTTTCCCAACCATTTTTTGCGCTAAGGTAAAACCTGCCTTGGTTTGTTCACTATCGGCGGGCAAACAAAAAACCATCGAGGTTTCAAGTTTTAAAGCCTGTCGCGCTTTGTCGGTTAAGCCTCGACCAATAATCAGTGGAATTCGCCCGCCAGCCCGTACTTCATCCAAAATAACGGGGGTTTTTAAGTCAAATTTACAAACAATATCCTCATTATCATGCCGTTTGACCCATCCTTGATGTGGATAAATATCAATGACATCGCCCATTGCTAACTGGCTAACATCACATTCAAACGGCAATGCGCCTGAATCTTCCATCGTATTGAAAAAAATCGGGGCAATACTGCCGCCGATACAGATGCCCCCGACGCGTTTATTAGGCACGTATGGAATATCTGTCCCGATATGCCATAACACCGAGTTCGCTGCTGACTTTCGAGAAGACCCCGTACCCACCACATCCCCGACATAGGCGACAGGAAAGCCTTTTTCTTTTAAGACTTTAATTTGTTGTCCCGCATCCGTAATACCATCGCGTGGAATTTTTAACATGGCTTGCGCGTGCAAAGGAATGTCAGGTCGTGACCATGCGTCTGGCGCGGGAGATAAATCATCGGTATTGGTTTCCCCTGTAACTTTAAACACCGTCACGGTTAATTTCTCAGGGACTTCAGGCTTAGTCGTGAACCATTCTGCCTCCGCCCACGACTGTAAAACCTGCTGGGCAAAAATATTGCCTGATTGCGCTTTTTGTTCCACATCGTAAAAAGCATCAAATACCAACAAGCTATGCGACAAGGCTTGTGCCGCAATCGGTGCTAATTCGTCGTCATCTAATAATTCAATCAGCGGGGCAATGTTATAACCCCCTAACATAGTGCCTAATAATTCGGTGGCTTTTTTGGGATCAAGAATCGGTGATATTTCGTTCCCTTTCGCAATCGCAGCCAAAAAACCTGCTTTCACATACGCCGCTTCATCCACACCTGCGGGAATTCGGTGCAT
>JAGLBU010000304.1 GCA_023146575.1 Methylococcales bacterium | reverse complement strand
TGTTCACGATATTGTTCAAGCATTTTGTTGTTTTTCATAAAGTATTAAGATAATAGGGTCTGTCGTTTTAGCGCCCATGCCACATGCTCGCTCACCACGTTTGAAGTATGATTCTTTTTTGCCAATAACGCCGTTTTAATTTGAAAGGATGGTTTTGCATTCCCTAACGCCACCGCAATATTTCGTAACCAACGCACATAGCCAATGCGCCGAATTGCTGAACCTTCCATGTTTTTTAAAAACAAATTTTCTGACCAATTAAAAGCATCCAGTAATTGTAAACTATTTAGATTATGCCGTGGGTTAAAATCGGTTTCTTGAGACCGTTTTGCAAATCGATTCCATGGGCAAATCAATAAACAATCATCACAACCGTAAATTCGATTGCCGATCAACGGTCGAAATTCAATGGGAATACTGCCGTGTAATTCAATGGTTAAATAGGAAATACAGCGCCGTGCATCCACTTGATACGGGGCAACAATCGCTTGTGTGGGACAAATATCCAAACAGGCGACACAACTGCCACAATGTTCGTCCACTTTATCATCAATAGGCAATGCTAAATCGGTATAAATTTCCCCTAAAAAAAACCATGAACCTGCTTTACGATCTATTAAATTACTGTGTTTTCCTATCCATCCCAACCCTGCTTTTTCAGCAATGGCTTTTTCTAAGACGGGCGCACTGTCCACAAAGGCACGATAACCAAAAATACCGACCTCGGATTCGATTTTTTTTGCCAATTTTTGCAAGCGATTTCGCAACACTTTATGATAATCACGCCCCAGCGCATAGCGTGATATAAAGGCATTGAGTGGATTATCCAGCTGTTGATTGATGGTTGTTAATGATTCGGGCAAATAATCCATCCGCACCGAGATAATTCGTTGAGTCCCTTCAATTAACCTTTCTGGACGACTGCGTTTAAGCCCATGTTTGTGCATGTAATCCATTTCACCATGAAAGCCTTTTTTGACCCAATTTTGCAGGCAATTTTCTGCCTCAGCTAAATTAATATCGCTAATACCGACCTTCTGAAAGCCAAAATCCTGTCCCCATTGCTTGATAGAAACAGCGAGTGTGACTAAATCTTGTGCATTTTTCATATTCATTTTTGTACGATTATCTTTATAATGAACGCTCTTAAGTCATTATCACATAACCTTCACACCAGCAAAAAATTTAAGTGAATAAATTGAAAATCGAATTAAATACCTTAGAAGATACCACCTTAATGGGCAAAAAATTATGGCCGCTCTTCCCAAAACGGTGCTTGATTTTTTTACAAGGTGATCTTGGGGCAGGGAAAACCACGCTTGTTCGGAGTTTACTAAACGCCGCAGGTCATCAAAGCAAGGTAAAAAGTCCGACTTATACGTTGGTCGAAGAATATAATATTAATCATCAAATAGTCTTTCATTTTGATTTTTACCGTATCAATGACCCCGAAGAACTTGAATTTATGGGCATCCGAGATTATCTTGATACCGACGCTATTTGTTTTATCGAATGGGCAGAATTAGGTCAACCACTATTGCCAGCGGCTGATTTTATTTTAAATTTAAAGGCTCACGCTGAAAAGCGCATCCTGACCATCACCAACAACACCGATAAATCGCTCTGTTTAAACTGGAAAAACAAAGACCTACTGCTATAATCAAGGCTCAATTAATTTTTTGGTCATGTTATGCGTATTTTTTGGACACTGTTTTTATTTATAGGACTGCAGTTTAGCAGCGTAACAGGCTTTGCCGCCCAAACTAAAATTAATTCCATCGCCTATTCCGATCAGGCCAGCCATTCTCGAATCACCTTTAGTTCTTCATTACCCACCATTCATAAGGTGTTTTTATTAAATAATCC
>JAGLBU010000303.1 GCA_023146575.1 Methylococcales bacterium | reverse complement strand
CAGTTTTACGAAACCGCTCACATTGCACTTTTTGATCATGTTATCTCATTCCCCAGCTCCAGCTTGGGAGAAAATTATCTTTTTTGATTCGTTCATTGCGGTGAAATAGTCAATTAAAATGCAAAAAAATAATATTATCTATTATAATAATATCATTTTAATAAGGGCTTTATTATGGTCGCCACCACAAAACCTGTTAGTTTTACACTGGGAAAAAATGAAATTTCATTTCTTGCCGATATGGTCGCAAATGGTCGTTTTGGCAATCGTACCGAGGTTGTACGCGCAGGACTTCGTTTGTTAGAGGATTATGAAACCGATCAAAAAATAAAACGCCTACGCCTTTTAATCAACGAAGGCGATGCGGATATTACGGCTGGACGAGTGACTGAATATGCAAGTGCAGGAGAGCTTGCAAATAGCATCATTAAACATGGAGACGCTCATTAAAAGTTTGCGTTTAATTATCACGGATACGGCTAAAGCGGATTTATCTGCAATGTATGAATACATAAAACCAAACAATCCAATGACCGCAAAAAGATTGATAAAAGACCTTACCGATAAATTATTTAGTTTGGCAGAATCTGGGATTACAGGTTTTTCACGCGATGACATTAGCCTAGGCTTAAAGGCATTTCCTTATCAGAATAGGTGTTTTTATTTTCGCATTATTGATGATGCAATGGTTGTTGTACGAGTGTTACATGGTCGACAAGATATAAAAATACAAGCATTTCCATTTGAATGACTTAATTCATGCGATTTATTTGGCAATTAACAAAGGGTTAAAGTGTCGTGATAACGTCTTTTAAATGGGCGAAATCTCGAATTAACCCCGCTTTAAGAAATGAGACTAATTTATCTTCATAATCCTCTCTCAGGTATTGTTTATCATGGGTTGCACGATTTGTATTCCAAATATTAACCCCTATTTCAAAATTTTCAATTTCTGGAAATATCTTGGCTCGTAATACGGTTGCAATTTGTATATAACACCCCATATTATGCTTTCCTTTTCGATCAGGTAGCCATTGATCGATTGCCAAATTTAAGGCTTTAAAAACATTCCCCCCATCATCACGCAATTGTAATAAATGTTTGTTTAAAAAAGTGTCAATAACATGAAAATGAAACGTGGGTGATAATTTCTCAGCGGCATAAATTAAAAAATGAAGTTGAGCATAGGTTTTTGACCCTTTTCCTTTTCCTTTTGAAAAGACAATTTCTTCTGGCTGAATTCCCAGTTCTTTCGCAATAATTTGAATGAATTCTTGGGTTGCTTTTGATTTTATAAATAAAGTTTGATTTATGGCTTTTTTACCATCCAAAATTCTTTGTCCATTACCCAGATTAAATAAATCGGTCAATGAACCTACGGCTGTTTTATGGTAAATATCTAAGGTTCCATTCGGTAATGCAACCGTCATCAGTTGGTTTGTTTTCATTTACAGTATGAAAAAATAGGTTTAAAAGATATGATTATATACTATAAAATATATAGTATAAAAAAATAGACTTAAAATATATGATTATATACTATAATTTTAAGCCTAATATCCCTACTTTTTTAAATGTATAGTCACGTAGTACGTAGGCTAGTTTATTGAGCGTAGCAAGATAATATAATCCAGCATTAAACTTGATGTGTTTTCTGAGTTTCACTCGCTTTATTTTCAACGCAATATTCAAAAAAAGTAATTAATAGCTCTATCATAAGTTATTTCCCAATGTGTTAGATCACAGCGCATTAAGCTAATTGTAAGTTTACTCTTATCAAAGTCGATTATTCTCCAAAAGGGATTTTTCAGTTTTACGAAACCGCTCACATTGTACTTTTCGATAATGCACTATCATCTACTCTATCATTTGAAACAAAGTTGTTGATTTTTTCTTTCACTGATTCATTAGCT
>JAGLBU010000302.1 GCA_023146575.1 Methylococcales bacterium | reverse complement strand
ATTTATGGCGATGCAAGCGTCTAGGAAACCGCCTCGTATTATTACTATTTTTGCCAAGAAATTAGGGGGGATTTTAGCGGATTATTTGAGTAACCCTGAATTATTAGGTCAACGTATTCCTCTGAAAGATAGATTAACGGTAAAGATCATGCTTTCTTTAAACAAAAAGTTTTATCAGCGCGAACTTTTGTTTCGGGATTATAGCCAGAAGTCCAGCGATTTATTGATTGATTATGTGATGCCTAAGGGTCATATCGAAAAATTGCACATTGAGAGTATTTATTATACGGAGGAGATTTTAAGCCGCCGTTTAACGATTGTGAGTAAACAAAAGTCGCTGCCGTCAAATTTACACATGTTGTTGTTAATGTTGTGTCGTTATAATGTTAATGATGTTTGGCAAAGAACAAAAATTAAACGCCGCCATACAGAGCCATCGGTGACTGATACGTTTTTTAAAGCTACCGAGACCATTGCTAAAAAACAGTGTAAAAAGTTGAAAAATGTGAGTGCGGTTTCTGAAACTTATCGTAAAAAATACGGGTGCTTTCAGTTGGTTTTAGGTCGAAATAGTGCCGAACTGATTGAAGAAATTTCATTGTTTGATTTGATTGAAGTCATGCCATCGCCGTTAAAATCGGCAATCACTACCCAATCAACGTGGTTTGTGCCTTTAATTGAGCGTATTTTAAGTTCTTTAAATGAAAATTATGGTTTGTTACGCTCGTGTGGATTACCGCCTCAAGAATGGCGTGGTGAGCTTTCAATCGGTAAGTTACGGGATTTAAAGTTACTGAAAAGAACCAGCGATGATTTGTTAAAAACAGGTCAGCAAAAAGAGTTAAGTTTAGCGTATCAACAGGCGTTTTTAGAGATACAAGCTCGTAAAACTAAAAACCCCAAAAAGTTGGCAAAATTGGCAGGGTTTTATGATTTTATGGAATTTAGCCACAGCAAGGTGGGAACGGCTTTATTAAAAATAGAGTTTAATTCGTTTGATGACAGTGGTAAGGAAAATCATGGGTTTGCCGATACATTAGCGGCAGAAGAGGAATGTTCTTCTGAAATGGACAGTGCGCTCAAAAACCTGTTAACCGATTACACCGATAGTTTTACGCCTTTAACCGCGTATTTTTTTGAACAAGTTTTAGTGTTACAACGCCCCCTTTATAGTGATAAAGGGCTTTTTAATGATATTCAATTTCGCCGTTTAGTGGCAGCGGATAAGAATTACGCAAAAATGAAGGAGGAAAAATTAGTCGATAAGATTATCCAAAAAATAAAACTTATAATGCAAAAACATGTCCCTTTGAATGATTTTGTTCCTTAAATGAGGGTATTAACTCTCACACAACGGAGATAGAAACCATGACTTTAACCACTCAACAAGTATGGCAAGAAGCTTATCAACGCTTAATGTTAGTCGACAAGGAGAGACCCGTTTCAGAAGAAACAGTAGATAATTTTTTAGCTGGTTTACCAAAACGTTTATTCGATGAAAGTCTTTTAAGTTGGATTAAACGCGGTCAAAAACTGAATAAAATTTTATCGTTCCCTACCCTTAAATTTCGTTATTTAACCGATATTCAACGCCTTGCGGCGGATACACGTGAAACACAAGATGCCTTGCCTGAAAAATCATTACTTTCTGGTAATAAGCAGTTTCGATTGACTCTTCAAGTGTTAGCTGATAATAAATTGCGCTTGAAAATTGAAGCGTTAAATCTTGCCAGTAGTCGGTATGCCCATCGTTTAATTGGTATTGCCGCGAATAATAGTAAAGATGATTTAATCACCGTGATTCGTTTAGATGAAGATGGCGAGGGAATAGATGATACATTGGAAAATTCACCCATTGTTCGTCAAGCATTATTACGCCCTGTTATCGCGCTTATTGAGTGATAGGTCATGCGCAAAAGGGTATTGATTCCTATTATGAGTTTAGGAAGAGAATCCGAGGTTGTGTTCTTGGAGATTATCAGTGAACCTGCTTATTTTTACGGGGTTAATTTCCAAGCAATCCACAAAAGTGGCTTGACCTCGTCGGTCATAGAAACTAAAAAAATTTTAGAAACACTGGCTTATTCTGATATTCCTGCCAGTCATTTGCAAATTGGAAACCATTTTTTAAATTTAGATTCGTTAAATTCGGTTAATTTAGGCTTAATTTTAAGTATTTTCATTCAACAAAAGCTTTGTAATTATCAAAAAATCATTGCAATTGGTACAATACAACATGATTGTTTACAATTACCCCTTGTTGGTGGCGATTATTTAGAGGCTCAATTAACATCAATTTTAAAATTAGGCGTACAACCCGAAAAAGTTCCGTTATTTTTCCCCAGTGCTGCCTTGAATGATATAGATGCTGCTTTAATGGCGCATCTTGCTAAATTAAATATTTTTTTAAAACCTGTAGCAAACGCTTATCAGGTTTTGGATTGCCTAGGTATTTCTGCTGATTTCTGTGCAATGTCTTAATGGAATAAACTATGAATTTGTCACGCGCCACCGTTTATATTCCACTGGTGGAACTTACAGATCAACCGAATCAATTATTAGAAATTTATTGCGATGGTCAAAGCGAATGGGATAAAAAATCACTGGATAAAGATTGGCATTTTGTGGTCTCACCCCTTCGGCCTTTTGGTTTATACGAAGAAGGCTTAAAAGCGGTTAATTCGGTTCACAAATTAAGTCTTAAAATACCCTTTTGGGCGCTTTATCAACGCTTTAAACGCTACAGTTGGCTGGACACTCAACGTCTGCATTGCGTTAATATTTTAGATTTTGAAGGCGAAAGTATGCAGTTGGGTTTAGCTATCGCCTTGCTAATGAACTCCAGCAGAAGCCCTATAAGATACACCATTGCGACGGGGAAACTCAGTAACGATACCCAAAAAGATTATGACGTAGCGGTTGATACAGTGAATGGCATTCCGCAAAAATTGCAATTATTATTAGAAAAACGTCAATCAAACGCGCTGCCTAGAGATTTTTTATATTGTTTTACGCCCTACGAATATTTGCATAATGGTAAACGTTATCCTGTTAATAATTTGCCCGAAGTCAAAGCATTAGCGGCGCTCAATATTCAGGTCAAGCCGATTCGTTGGCTGAGTGATGCGGCAAAAATTTTACATGCCGATGAAAGCCATTTTTTACCTGAGGATAAAAGCTTACTCGTAAGTACCAGTATTATTGCCATATTATTTATATGGTTAACCTTGCATGTTAGCTGGCTTAACTACCCTATTCATATTGATGTATTAAGGGGAAAAGAAAAAAATGAACCTTTTTTAGTCTGCACTAACCGCGATGAAACTGAAGTCCAATATTATGATTTAAAACGAGATGGCTCGGTGGCGCTTTTACCTATTTTAGCCGATAAAAACCAAGACTATAACCTTGGTATTGGGTGGAAAATTAAGCCTCTAAAAACACCTCTCACATCACTGTACTATATTGCACTCATTGACGTAGGTGAAAAAGCGGCGTATAAGATTATTACGCACGACACTGAAACGCAACAAGCAATTACCGTTGCTGCTGACGATGTTTTTCAATGGTACTGGCCAATGGAAGAAGAAATAAACAAAACCTATGAAGAAGAACGGGTTTTAATGATTGCCATGCAAAGAACGCCTATTGCTGCTGAGGATATTTATCAACTTTTAATCGCGCGTTTCCCAGAATCAGAGTCACTTAAAGTTTTAGAAGTTCGAGATTTTTTAACCACACAATTCCCTGGCAGCTATGCTTTTGCCTATAAATCTATTTTTAGTTCACCGCCATGTGTAAAATCAATGCCTTAATAATTTGTTTATCCTTTTTCACGGTTTCAATCGCAAACGCTGACAATTGCCTAGCACTTGAACGGAATCAAAACCGTCTGACTTTTTTTTATGATAAAAAAAACCAGCGCGACCGACCTTATTTTTACGTTAAAGTCCAAACCACTGAAAATAACGCCCAGGGATCGTTAAATTTTGAAGAGATTAAATCCCTCAAAAAACATCTCACACATATTTCAAATGTCAGCCCCAGTCAGTATGAAATCCCTAAAAATGCTGAAAAGCTTTACATTGTAAAATCGTCTTCAAAACTGAATTTCTTTGCCTATTCTACTCAAATAATTCCGTCAACTAACCCGACCAAAAACCGTGGGGCAAGTAATCATCCAAAGTTATTACCACGTGAAAAAATGAGTACAGGACAACCATCCTTAAGCAAAAGCCCCATTAATGTTTGCGAGTTTAGCTTATAAAGCTTCGCATTGATTAATGCTTTCAAACCTCCATGCTAATTATGATAACCTTATTTTAGTTCATCCTAAAATTCAGCAAAACGACGCATTTTTATTTATTATGCGACTTTTTAGGATAAAATAAACGGTTTAGTCATCGCTGAGGCTTCGTTTTAGTGATGACATTCATATTTATTTTTGGAGTCATTAATGCGGATTATTCTTTTAGGAAGTCCTGGTTCGGGTAAAGGTACTCAAGCTCAATTCATTACCAAAAAATACGGAATTCCCCAAATTTCCACAGGCGATATGCTCCGTGCCGCCGTCCGTGCAGGAACCTCTTTAGGAATTGAAGCTAAAAAAATCATGGATGCAGGTGAATTGGTCTCCGATGATATTATTCTAGGTTTAATTAAAGAACGCATCACTCAAGACGATTGTAAAAAAGGCTTTTTATTAGATGGTTTTCCTCGCACCATCGCTCAAGCAGAAGGCTTAATTGCTTTAAATGTTACCATTGATAAAGTCCTTGAAATTGCGGTGGATGATGATGAAATTATTCAACGAATGGCTGGGCGACGGGTTCATTTAATCTCAGGGCGTACCTATCATATTGAATTTAATCCCCCTAAAAAATCAGGCTTTGATGATGTTACAGGGGAAGCCTTAATTCAGCGTGATGATGATAAAGAGGCAACCGTTCGTAAACGCTTAACTATTTATCATCAACAAACTCAGCCACTGGTTGACTTTTATGCCGCAGACACGCAACCCGCGCATTTTAGCTCAGTTGCAGGTGTTGGAACGGTTCAAGAAATCACTCAAAAAGTCTTAACTTCATTACAAAAATAATATAATACAACTCAATAAAATTATGTCCGCACACACTTTATACGACAAATTATGGCAAGACCATGTGGTTTCAACTTATGACGATGGCTCATGCTTAATTTACATTGATCGTCAATTAATTCATGAAGTTACCTCTGCACAGGCCTTTGAAGGCTTGCGACTCAGCAACAGAACCCCGTGGAAAGGTTCTCGTAATTTAGCAGTAACCGATCATAATGTCCCAACGATTGACCGTGATAAAGGCATCACCGATCCTGTGGCTAAACTACAAGTCGAAACACTGGGTAAAAATTGTGCCGAATTTAATATTACCGAATATGGGATGAGTGATCCGCGCCAAGGGGTGGTGCATATTATTGGGCCTGAACAAGGGGCAACCTTACCAGGAATGACCATTGTTTGTGGGGATTCTCATACCTCAACCCACGGTGCATCGGGCGCATTAGCGTTTGGCATTGGAACCTCTGAAGTGGAACATGCCTTAGCGACACAATGTTTGGTACAGAGAAAATCCAAAAATATGCTGATTAAAATCAACGGACAAGTCAAGGCTGGGATTACCGCTAAAGACATTGTGCTAGCCGTGATTGGTAAAATTGGCACTGCAGGTGGCACAGGTTATGCGATTGAATTTGCAGGCGAAGCGATTAGCGCCTTATCAATGGAAGGCCGTTTTACTATTTGCAATATGGCGATTGAAGCAGGCGCGAGAACGGGCTTAATTGCGGTTGATGACACCACGATTGATTATTATCGAGGCAAACCTTCTGCCCCAAAAGGTGATCATTGGGAAATTGCAGAAACCGCGTGGCGCAACTTACACTCGGATGAAAAGGCTGTATTTGATAAAACCCTTGAGTTTAATGCGGCTGATATTAAACCGCAAGTAAGCTGGGGAACGTCACCTGAACTTGTGATTGCGATTGATGAAACCATTCCTGATCCTGCTAATGAAACCGATACCGTTAAAAAACAAGGGATTGAAAATGCATTAAAGTATATGGATTTAAGCGCAGGTCAGGCTATTACGGATATTCAATTGGATAAAGTTTTTATTGGCTCATGCACGAACGGTCGTATTGAAGATTTTAGAGCCGCCGCCGCAGTCGTTAAAGGTAAACATATCGCTAAAAATATAAAACTAGGCTTGATTGTTCCAGGTTCTGGTTTAGTTAAAGCCCAAGCAGAAAAAGAAGGCTTAGATAAAATTTTTATAGACGCAGGCTTTGAATGGCG
>JAGLBU010000301.1 GCA_023146575.1 Methylococcales bacterium | reverse complement strand
TTTTAGTTCTGCGCCCGTGAAATTTATCGGCATAATAACTGGCAACACCTTTTTGTGTGATCGGTGCGGCATGCGTAATAGAAATAGGCAGTAATGTAACTAAAGTAAGCGTGAAAAGTAATTTTATAAATGTCATAAATGTGAATAGATTATTAAAAATGCCAAATTATAACAATAACTTTCTCAAACATACAGAATGAGTGGGGTTTTATTTTTAAATTACAGTAGCTTGTGAGCTATTTGAGCAAGTTTTTGTATTTTCATCTAGAATTAATTTTAAAAGTACGGCATGATTTGACACCTGAGTGTATTGAGTAAATGGTATTATAATCTTGCCTTGGTAGAACACTTGAGTTGCGTTGAGTTTTTCAGGGAAAAATAAAAAAATGGCATTATATGTGTATAAATTTGGCGGTACTTCGGTTGGTACTGTGGAAAAAATCCAAAAAGTTGCGGCTAAAATAAAGCGAGCGCGCGATAAAGGACACCAAATTGTGGTTGTGGTTTCAGCGATGAGTGGGGAGACCAATCGTTTAGTTGAATTAGCTCAGCACATGCAGTTGCACCCTAACGAACGAGAAATGGATGTGTTATTATCAACGGGCGAGCAAGTCACCATAGCACTGTTGAGCATGGCATTAGAAGCGCTTGAATGCGAAGCACGTTCTTATACGGGTGGACAAATCAAGATATTAACCGATGATAGTCATACCAAGGCTCGTATTTTAAAAATTGATAAAGAGCGCTTGCATTCTGACCTTTTAGAAGGAAAAGTTGCGGTGGTGGCAGGTTTTCAAGGCGTGACCAATGAAGGGGCTATTACTACTTTAGGTCGTGGTGGTTCTGATACAACAGCGGTTGCGCTCGCGGCAGCTTTAGAGGCTGATGAATGCCATATTTATACGGATGTTAATGGGGTTTATACAACGGATCCTCGTGTGGAGCCTAATGCTCAAAAGTTAGATAAAATTACCTTTGAAGAAATGCTTGAAATGGCAAGTTTAGGCTCTAAAGTTTTACAGATTCGTGCGGTTGAATTTGCAGGGAAGTATAATGTCGCTTTGCGTGTGCTGTCTTCTTTTGAAGCGGGCAACGGCACGCTTATCACGTATGATGAGGAATCAAATATGGAACAACCGTTAATTTCTGGCATTGCTTTTAATCGAGATGAGGCCAAAATAACTGTTGCAGGTGTGCCTGATCGGCCAGGAATCGCATCAAAAATTTTAAGTCCTATTGCGGATAACAATATTGAAGTTGATATGATTATCCAAAATATTGCCTTAGAGGGCAATAATGCGAACTTTACCTTTACCGTTCATCGAAATGATTACGATAATGCATTGGCTATTTTAGAAAATATGCGTGAGGCATTAGGCGCAAAAGAAATAAAAGGCAGTAATAAAATTGTCAAAGTATCTATAATTGGGGTAGGAATGCGCTCTCATGCTGGAGTGGCTAAAAAAATGTTTACCGCCTTAGCGAATGAAAATATTAACATTGAATTAATCTCAACCTCTGAGATCAAAATTTCAGTATTAGTGCATGAAAAATACTTAGAACTCGCAGTGCGGACATTACACAGCACGTTTGAACTGGATAAAATTAAGACGTGATTTATGAAAGCTTTATTTTTAAATTAAAGCTGATATAATGCACGAATTGATCGGATGCTGTTTATTAAACAGTAGATTTTTATAGGAAGTAGGGAGATATGTATGCTGATCTTAACTCGCCGTGTTGGAGAAACTTTAATGATTGGTGATGATGTAACTGTCACTGTTCTGGGCGTTAAAGGAAATCAAGTTCGCATTGGTGTTAATGCACCAAAAGAAATTTCTGTTCATCGAGAAGAAATCTACGAAAGAATCAAAAAAGAACAATCCGAACCTTCTGGACTGACGGGACTAGAAGAATAAGTTATTAGGAGAGATGGCCGAGCGGCTGAAGGCGCTCCCCTGCTAAGGGAGTATGGGCTTTAACTCCCATCGAGGGTTCGAATCCCTCTCTCTCCGCCACTAAAACAGTTCGGTTTTTATGAAAATAAAAACTTGACAAAAAAGCACATAAAAAGCATAATGTGCGGCTCAATGTAATGCGCCTGTAGCTCAGCTGGATAGAGTACTCGGCTACGAACCGAGCGGTCGGGAGTTCGAATCTCTCCAGGCGTACCATATATTGAATGATTTATTCCTCTGTAGCTCAGTTGGTAGAGCAATTGACTGTTAATCAATGGGTCACAGGTTCGAGCCCTGTCGGAGGAGCCAAATTTAGAAGCCTTGAAATTTATTTCAGGGCTTTTTTTATGCCTGTAACCTTTTTAAATTAAAAATCATGAAAAAAATTACCTTATTTATCAGTTATACCTTTTTAATTATAAGTTTAAGTAATTGTGCTTCTCTAACCCCTAAAGAGGAAGCGATTGCTAAAACGAAAGCGATTGAGCGTTATTTAGAAGCCGTACCAACAAAAGTTATGATGGATGATATGGTGCTAAAAATAGCCAAAACAATGCCTAAAGAGGAACAAGTTGATTTTATTAATTTTATGACCAAGCAGTTTAATTTTAAATTATTAGAAACCACTATGAAAAAATCAATGCAAAAACATTTTACCTTGAAGGAAATCGACTATATGGTGGCAACCAGTCTTTCTCCCGAAGGAAAATCTGTGATGAAAAAAATGGGGGATTACATGGCGGATCTTATGCCTATTATTGAAGTAGAAGTGGTGCGAATACTGACTGAAAAGAAAAAAGAAAAAGAAGGTACCATAGAATAAATGCACTTAATTATAGGCTGGGATATTGGTGGCGCTCATGTTAAAGCTGCGGTAATTAATACGAATGGAACTATTGAGGCTATTTTTTTAGAAGCGTGTCCTTTGTGGAAAGGGCTTAATTATTTACATCAGGCGATCAAGGCTGTTTTAGCAAAATCTCCTTATGGAAAAGTACAACACGTTCTCACTATGACGGGGGAATTGGTTGATTTATTTGAAAACCGTGATGATGGCATTCAACAAATTATCAAAAATTTCCAACAATTAATCGGCGATAAACCTTTGATAATTTACGCAGGATCAGCAG
The DNA here is from genome assembly GCA_023146575.1 of Methylococcales bacterium. Classification (GTDB taxonomy): domain Bacteria; phylum Pseudomonadota; class Gammaproteobacteria; order Methylococcales; family Methylomonadaceae; genus WTBX01. The sequence goes on along the minus strand of JAGLBU010000301.1, from coordinate 1,550 downwards.
GTTTTATTGAGGCTAACAATGTTAAAACTCAGCACTACCTTAATGTTGCCTCAGCTAATTGGCTGGCAAGTGCAGACTGGGTAGCAAAATCATGTGATCATGCACTTTTTGTGGATATAGGAAGTACCACAACCGATATTTTATTATGTAAAAATAAGCATGTTGACGCACAGGGTATCAGTGATTATCAACGATTAAAATCAGGTGAATTAGTCTATACAGGCATTGTACGCACAGCGGTGATGGCATTAACCCAGTCGGCAATTTTTAAAGCTCAAAAGATTCATTTAATGGCGGAATACTTTGCTACGATGGCGGATGTTTATCGCATTACGGGCGAATTAAACGAAGCACACGATAAAACCGATACGGCAGATGGTAAAGAAAAATCTTTAGCAGCCAGTGCAAAACGACTCTCAAGAATGATTGGGTTTGAGTTTAAATATGACGAATTAGAGTTATGGCAAGCCTTTGCGTTAGATTTAAAACATCAACAAAAACAACAAATAAAAGCAGGGTGCTTAAAACAACTAAACAGAGTTGCAAAGGATAAAAACATTACTTTAATTGGTGCGGGGATTGGACGATTTTTAGTGAAAGAAATAGCCTGTGATTTAAATTTAAGTTATCAAGATTTTGAAACATTGTTTCATTCTAAATCTCAAAATTTACACTATAGTCTTTCAGATTGCGCACCTGCGGTGGCAGTTGCGGCTTTATTTAAAAATATTAGTCCACCACACTCTATCTAAACGGTGATCGTTGGAATTTTGTTCTAAAATATAATATGTAATGTTTTCTTAATTTGCTTTAAAAGGTGCTGTTTATGAATACTTTATCTCGTCGTCATTTTCTTTCCCTTTCATCAATCGCTACCGCCAGTGCAATTATTTTGCCAAAGATTTCAAAGGCAAATAATCCCAAAGAAATTTTGGGGCGAAAAAGTGGGCTGGTAACGGGAATACCCAAACCCTTGCGTCATAAATCTATTCCTAACTTTTTATCGACTGAGCAACTTGCACTCCATTTTGAGGCGCATTACAGCGGCGCACTACGCGGTTATTTGGCAGCGGATAAAAAAATTCAAAACAGTACTCTTATTGGCAGTGATGCCTATGGCGCAACACAGCGTGCTAGAGCACATAAGGGCAATAGCGTTTTATTGCATGAAGTCTACTTCAAAGGGATGACAATTGAGCCTGATAGCCCAAGTCTTATGCTTCGTCAGGCGATTGAAAAACGTTTTGGCTCAATGGAAAAGTGGTCAGAAGACTTTCAGGCCTGTGCAAAATCAGCTTCTGGCTGGGCGGTGTTAGCAATACATTCATTAAGCGGGAAACTTTATAATGTTGTTTGTGATAAGCATGCGACGGGTTTGCCGTGGATGTCTACGCCGTTAATCGCGCTGGATGTGTATGAGCATGCTTATTATGTTGATTACAAGAATAATAAGGCAGATTATATTAAAAAATTTATGCCTCATATTAGTTGGAGTGTGGTTAGTCAGACTTACATGTTGACAAAAGTATCTTAAAAGGTTGACAATAATC
>JAGLBU010000300.1 GCA_023146575.1 Methylococcales bacterium | reverse complement strand
ACTGGTCATATTTGTTTTCATGTTTGGACAGGCATTAAGGTTAAAGAGGGTTTATTTTCTCAAAGGTAATTTTTTCATAAATATCGGCTAAATCAAGGGTCTCTGAAATCTGGGCTATTTTAAACGATTGCTTTACGCTTTTATATTCGGTTAATAGCCATTGATCTGGCGCTTTCTTTTCAAAATGTTCGATATGAACTTTATCTTGACTAATTAAAATATAGTCTTGTAATTCACCTAAACTGCGATAATTTTCAAATTTTCCCGCACGATCATAGTTTTTGGTGCTGTCCGATAAAATTTCGATGATTAAATGCGCCTGCGATAAAGTATCATGGCGATTATTCCAATAACGTGGCTCACCTTTGATGACAAAGACATCGGGATAGGTAAAACTATTGGTGCTTGGAATGTGTAATTTAACATCCCCTGCAAATACCCGAAAATCGCGTTTTCTAAACGCTAACCCTAAAATCATGCATAGGTTAATGCTAATTTGATTATGATTTAAGCTTCCGCCTGCCATTTGAAAAATCTCCCCATTATAAAATTCACTTTTGATGATTGCTTTTTCTTCTAAAGCAAAATACTCTTCGATAGAATAATCTTTTTCGATGGTTGCTGCGTGCATAAAAGGCTCCTAAAAAATGCGAACAGGGTTAAAGGTGCGTCCAATGCCTCGCATATAAGGGCGATACATGTCTTCTGCATACGGTGGTGGGTTAATAAAAACCCCTTTAGTAACCGCACGCATTAGGTAAAACGCATGTTGTGGTTTATTTTTATGTAAATCCATCGCGGCAATATAACGATCGCCTAAATACTGCTGATATTTTACATGACTATTTTCTTGCAGTTGTTGAATACTTAATGTGCCAATTTTAAAGGACTCTATTTTTAAATTATGCTCAAGGTTTTGGTTTTCAATTTCAAAGCCCGCAGGGATTAAATCAACCACAAGCGCATCTTTAAAACGTTGCTGATGCGCGGTTATAGTGAGATGGACTAACACTACTTGACCACTTTGAATATGATTTAATACAATCGACTGACCTTGAAGATTATAATAGCTTCGTTCAATTTGCATCAAATCCATTTGTGTCGCAGGCGATTCCGTTGGATAGGCTTGACGTTGATAGCGCATATACAATGGGGCGTTAGTTTGTGAACTAAAATGAATCGTGGTTGGAATAGTATCACTTTGGAAATTTTTCCGATAAGTCCCTGTTTGTTTGATAGGCTCTCCTACTTCATTATCACCTACGATCAATTGACCTTGCCATGTTGCTTGCGGTTTACCCTGTAATAAAACCCCCGTTCTAAATAATGCATTTCGTTCTTGCGTGCTTAAATAATCTCGATTGCCCAATTTATCACTTAAGGAAAAAATGAGACCACTGGCACGCTTGGGTAACATTGAATATTTATTTAATAGATAGGTGATTACGCTGGTGTCTCTTAATTGACTGCCATAATCCCCTAAATATAATCGATCATTTCGTGATTTATTTAACCCCATGAGAATTGCTTGTTCGCCTTTGACTTTATCGCCTTGATTAAACAATGCAATCCCCAAATGAGTGAG
>JAGLBU010000030.1 GCA_023146575.1 Methylococcales bacterium | reverse complement strand
TTTTCAGCCGCCTCTTGAATATTTTGCTCATCCTCGCCGTTAAATTGAAATGTTTTTTGGTCTGATGTCGTTAACGTAATCGAATAACTCATAGTAATATTTGCGCTTGTTAGATTAAGAAAAAACCTTGTTAAATTAAATAAGGGCAAGCCAAAAAACTCACCCCCTATTTAAAAAACAGCTTGATTACATTAGGCGACTTTTAACGCATCGGCAATATCGCTGGCAGGGTCACCGTTGGTTTTAAGATCAAATTTATCCACTAAAATAGCCAGTACGCTGGGGGTAATAAAAGCGGGAAGAGTGGGGCCTAAATGAATGCCTCGAATGCCTAATGACAGCAGCGTTAATAAAATCGCCACCGCTTTTTGTTCAAACCAAGATACCATGAAAGAGAGTGGCAAACTGTTGACATCGGTTTCAAAAGCCTCGGCTAAGGCACTGGCAATTTTAATCGCAGAATAGGTATCGTTACACTGACCAATATCTAATACACGTGGAATGCCGCCAATATCGCCAAAATCTTGTTCATGAAAACGGTATTTACCACAGCCTAGGGTTAAGATAACGCTATCATCGGGGGTTTTTTCAGCGAGTTCGGTGTAATAATTACGCCCAGGGGCTGCACCATCACAGCCTCCAATCAAAAAGAAGTGACTAATTGCACCACTTTTAACAGCTTCGACAACCTTATCGGCAACGCCTAAGACCGCATGACGACCAAAGCCTACGGTCACCGATTTTTCTTCTACGTCTTGTTTAAACCCTGGCATGGCGGCGGCGATTTGAATTAAAGGTGCAAAGCTGTGATCCTCTAAATGCCGTACACCTTGCCAACCCACAGGCCCTGCAGTAAAAATACGTTGTTTATACGAGCCTTTTGGTTCGATCAAACAGTTTGAGGTCATCAAAATTGGCCCTGGAAATTTCGCAAATTCTTCATTTTGATTTTGCCACGCACCACCATAGTTTCCAACAAGATGTGGATAAGCACGTAATTTTGGATAGGCATGGGCAGGTAACATTTCACCATGAGTATAAATGTTAATGCCTTTGTCTTTGGTTTGCTCTAACAATTCCACCAAATCTTTTAAATCATGACCACTGACTAAAATGGCTTTGCCTTTGACGGGGGTAATACGTGCTTGTGCAGGCGATTGTTCACCAAAACTGCCTGTGTTAGCGGCATCCAGCATTTCCATAACGGTTAAATTAATTGACCCTACTTCCATATTCGCGGTCAATAATTCATTGCCATCGGTTGGATTGCTCGCAATATAGTCTAAGCTTTTAGCAATACCTGCATAAACGCTGTCATCTTCATAACCTAGAACATAAGCGTGATAAGCATAAGCAGCCGTGCCTTTTAAGCCATAAAGAATCATGGCACGAAGGCCTACCACATCATCACCTACCGCATCACGACCATCGGTAATAGCCCCCCATTTTGCTTGGGTGAGTAAATCTTCTTGATTGTCCGCTGGGGTAAAACTGGCTGCCCCTTTTAAAATCTCAGGGGTTTGTTGTCGATCAACGGCGGCTGTTTCGTATAATTTTTTAACGCGATCCCGAACCTCAACCGCTTCATGAATTAATTCGACAAAACGTGCGGCGTTAAAATTAACATTGGTTAAAGTCGTAAATAACCCATATAAAATAAACGCATCGGCGGCTGTATCGGTTTTATCAAGATCGCGTGCGCGTTTTGAATATTGAGCAATCCCTTTAAGGGCATAGACCAATAAATCTTGTAAATCGGAGGTGGTGGAATCTTTGCCACAAACGCCTTGATCGGTAGCACAGCCATCACCACTGTCTGAACGAGTTGTTTGATCACATTGATAACAGAACATAGTAAAAACCTCTTTTTATTATTTGAAGGATGTTGATGAATGCTCGATTTTTATTGTGAGTGTAATCAGGCATTACGTTGAGTAAAAGCATTTTTCGCGCCATAAGCCTTTAAGTCAGGAGATAGAAGGCATTAATACTTGTGTTGTGCTATTAACAACCACTAAAATAGTGTTAAAAAGACAAAGAGGTTATCAAAATGACAACAGACTTATTTTTTAATGCCTTGATGAGTTTGGTGAATGATTTATCTCGTCAAGTCTCCCCGCAACAGCGCTATCAGCATCTATTGCAAAAATTACGGGCGTTATTTCCCTGTGATGCCTGTGCATTGTTAAAACAAGAAGACAATTATTTGATTCCAATGGCGATTAATGGCTTGAGTGAGGATACTTTAGGGCGGCGTTTTTTGATTGAGGAGCAGCCCCGTTTAAAAATGATTTTAGAAACCCAAGGCTTAGTACGTTTTGCGGCAGATTCCTCTTTGCCAGACCCTTATGATGGCTTAATTGAAGGCTGTGATTTGAAATTGCAAGTGCATGACTGCATGGGCGTAACGCTTTATATTGATGATAAAGCATGGGGTGTTTTGACCTTTGATGCGCTGACGCCAGAAATTTTTGATCGTATTGATGAGCAACGATTGCAAACCTTTATTGCCTTGACCGAGGCAACGGTTAAAGTGGCAAATTTAATTGTTTTTTTAAAATCGCGTGCCAAACAAGTTGAGCAAACTCTATTAGAAGAAAGCGACCGCTTGGAAATGATTGGCAATAGTCCGAAAATGCAAGCGTTAACCCATGAAATTTCGATTGTGGCGAAATCGGATTTAGCGGTGCTGGTGTTGGGGGAAACAGGCGTTGGAAAAGAATTAGTCGCGCATCAAATTCACAGACTTTCAAAACGCTCAGAGCAAATGATGGTGTATGTTAATTGCGCTGCATTGCCTGAAAATATTGCCGAAAGTGAATTGTTTGGGCATACCAAAGGTGCATTTTCGGGTGCAACTGCTGATCGGATGGGAAAATTTGAATTAGCCCATGAAGGCACGATTTTTTTAGATGAAATTGGTGAATTACCGTTATCGTTACAGGCTAAAATATTACGCACCCTGCAAAATGGTGAGATTCAACGTGTCGGCAGTGATTTACATATACAAGTTGATATTCGGGTGATTGCCGCGACTAATCGTGATTTAGCCAAAAGTGTCACCGCAGGGCATTTTCGTCCCGATTTATATCATCGGTTAGCGGTGTATCCTATTTCAGTGCCGCCGTTAAGAAACCGTGGCAAAGATATTTTATTGATTGCAGGGTTATTTTTAGAAAAAAATAAACAACGTTTGGCAGTACAAGGTTTACGGCTTGAAAATAAAGCGAAAAAAGCGTTAATGTTGTACCCGTGGCCAGGGAATATTCGTGAATTAGAGCATTTATTAAGCCGTGCGGCGTTAAAGGCGGTAGCGATTAACGGTCATCAACAACGTGTGGTCACCATTAGTTGTCAGCATTTAGATTTAGGTTTTCCGCAAGAAATACAGCCTTTAATGACCTTGATAGAAACGCCAACGGTCGAAATTAATACCGATCTTAAAAGCCAAGTTGATGCGTTTAAAAAACAAATTATTGTACAGGCGTTGGAAAAAAACCATTATAACAAATCCAAAACCGCCGAACACTTAGGCTTAGATCGTGGAAATTTTCACAGATTGCTTGAACGCCTACAAATTCCTTTAAATCGTTGAGTAAAAACTCTATTATGGTTGTAAAAAAAATTAATTTCAGGAGGCATCCGTTATGAAAATCACTCATGTTGTATTCATATTTCTGCTTTTTTTTACACAATTAACGTCTGCATTGCCTTTAAGTAACGATAAAGTCCCTGATGCGTTAAAACCTTGGGTCGGTTGGGTTTTACAAGGTCAAGAAGATTATAAATGTCCCTTTTTCAATGAAAATTACAATCGTAAATATTGTGCGTGGCCAAGCACGTTATCGTTAGATTTAACCGCAAAATATGGGCTTTTTAACAGTCGATGGCGGGTTTATAGTGACAGTTGGGTGACCTTGCCAGGGAATGAAAAACATTGGCCTTTAAATGTAACGGTTAATGATGAAAGGGTTTTGGTGATTAAACGTCATAACAAGCCGATGATTAAGCTTACAAAAGGCTTATATGCGATTAAAGGCAATTTATTATGGGATGCGATTCCTGAAAATTTAAGCATTCCTGCCGACAGTGGTTTGGTTACCTTGAAGATTAACGGTAAAAATATTGCCTATCCTGAAATTAAAGAAAATTCTCTGTGGTTAAAAGATGGTGATCGAGCGCAAAATACGCTTAAAAATATTCAAAATAAGCTTGATATACAAGTTTTTAGGCAAATCAATGATGATATTCCACTGCAATTGATTACCTATTTAGAATTGGAAGTTTCAGGACAGCAACGCGAAATTAAATTGCCACATGCGCTGTTAAAAGGTTTTATTCCGACACGCTTACAGAGTGAGTTACCCGCCCGACTGGAGTCAAATGGCAGTTTGTTGATACAGGTACGTCCTGGTCGTTGGCATATTGAACTTCATGCGCGTCACCCTAATGCACTCTCACATTTAGCGCTCAATATTAAAGATAAAAATTGGCCGAGCAGTGAAATCTGGGTGTTTAAAGCAAGGCCTTATCAGCGTGTGGTTGAGATACAAAATTTATCGGCGATTGATCCAAGTCAGACAAATTTATCGGCACAATGGAAAAAATACCCCGCCTATCAGGTCAATCAAGGCGATGTAATGAAATTTAAAGTCATGCAACGTGGCGATCCTGACCCTGAACCGAATAAACTGCAATTACAGCGTGAATTGTGGCTGGATTTTGATGGCAAAGGTTATACCATTCAAGACCAAATCAATGGCAAAATGTCACATGGTTGGCGTTTAGAGGCGTTACCTGAAACCCAATTAGGTCAAGTGAAACTCAATGGTAAAAATCAATTAATTACCCAATTAAAAAAATCAAAACATCAAGGGGTTGAAGTACGAAAAGGGGCTTTGATCTTAAAAGCAGATAGTCGTTTTAACGGTGATATTAATCATTTAAGTGCGGTGGGTTGGGCGCATAAATTTCATCATGTCAGTGCTGAATTAAATCTCCCCCCTGGCTGGCGTTTATTGGCCGCTTCTGGGGTAGATAATGTACCTGATAGTTGGATTTCTCATTGGACCTTATTAGATTTATTTTTAGTGTTAATTGCCTCATTGGCGATTAGTCAATTGTGGAATTTTAAATGGGGATTATTTGCCTTATTGACGCTGGTGTTAATTTGGCATGAAACCAATGCGCCTCAATTTATTTGGCTTAATATTATTGTCGCCATTGCACTGATTAAAATATTACCAATTGGGTTATTTTTATCGTTTGTGCGGATATACCGAAATATCTGTTGGCTGGTATTACTGATTATTATAATTCCATTTTTGGTCGATGAAGTTCGTAAAGGCTTGTATCCACAACTTGAAAACCCTTGGAAACAAATTACTCATAATTTCAGTTCACAAGTATCAAAACCTGCACTAAAACTAAAACCTAAGGCACAAATGTATGAAGAAGAACACGTATTAGGGCAAGCGGATGAAATGATGGTAGAACCAAGCCCTGTGATTGAAAAAAAGCGAGCTTTGAAGGCATTAAAAAATAAAAGCTCAAGCTATAGCAAACAATCGGTTAATTTTAATCGGGTTGATCCAAATGCGGTGGTTCAGACAGGGTTTGGTGCGCCACAATGGCATTGGAATACGGTTAAATTATCGTGGAATGGCTCGGTTAATGGTCAACAGAAATTAAATTTGTGGCTGTTAACGCCTGCAATGACTTTGTTTTTAAATTTTATGCGGGTTATTTGTGTGGTGATTTTAAGCTTATTAATGATGGGGTTAGTGCAAAAAATTCGCTTTAAATTGGCTAAATTTAATCCGCTAATTTTATGTGTGGGGATTTTATTTTTATCAGGGTTGCCAACCCAAGTGCTTTTAGCGGAATCACAAGCGGATTACCCTCAAAAAGAATTGTTGGAGGAATTAAAAGAACGACTGTTAGAAGCCCCAGAATGTGCGCCTGATTGTGCTGAAATTTCATTTATGAAACTGGAAATTGATGATAAACAAATGATGATTCAGTTAGAAGTTCATGCCAATAAAATGGTCGCCATTCCTTTGCCTGCTAATTACAAACAGTGGTTTCCTAATAGTGTCCGTATTGATGGGCAAATTGCCGAGGCATTATTGCGGGATGAGGCGGGATTACTTTGGATTAATTTAACCGCAGGGATTCATTTGGTCGAATTATCAGGGGTTAACCCTGTGCATAAAAAATTCACCTTGCCGTTACCGTTAAAACCGCATTATGTGAAATTAAACACCAGCCATTGGAAAATTGAGGGCTTGAATGAGCATGGAATTTCAGAAAATCAATTACAATTTAGTCGTCTGCAAACCAATGAAGTAGCGCCTGAAACTCAAACCCTTGAACAAGGGGTCTTACCGCCGTTTATTCAAGTCGAGCGGATTTTAGAATTGGGCTTAGATTGGCGCTTGAAAACGCGCATTACCCGTGTCATGAATAATGAAGTAGCGGTGGTGTTAGAATTGCCGTTATTAAAAGGCGAATCGGTTACCACTCCAGATATTCGGGTTAAAAAAAATAAAGTTCAAGTCAATATGTCGGTGAACAGTGAGGAATTTGAATGGGAATCTATTTTAGAGAAATCGCCTACGCTTGAATTAAAAGCCAGTGAAACCAAGCGCTGGACAGAGGTATGGAAATTAGATGCCAGCCCAATTTGGCATATTGAAACCAAAGGTATTGCGGTGGTGCATCATCAAGACTCACAAGGCTATTGGTTACCCGAATGGCGACCGTGGCCGGGTGAAAAAATAAAATTATCAATCATTCGCCCAAAAGCAATTCGTGGTCGTAGCCTGACTATCGACAGCAGTAAATTACAGGTAACCCCTGGGCAACGCTCGCAAGAAGTGATGTTAACGTTGAATTTACGAAGTTCTAAAGGCACACAACATACCCTTATTTTGCCTGAAAACGCCGAGTTACAATCAGTCTCAGTGAATGAATCAACTCAGCCAATTCGCCAAAAGGGTCGAAAATTAACACTCCCAATTAAACCTGGAAAACAACAGCTGAAAATTGCATGGCAACAAAATACAGGCCTGAATGTTTTTTTTAATTCCCCTAAAGTTAACTTAGGTTTAGACAGCGTTAATAGCCACACTGAAATTAATTTAGGGGTGAATCGCTGGGTTTTGTTTACTTCAGGCCCCCGTTTTGGCCCTGCGGTTTTATTTTGGGGAATTTTATTGGTGATTGTGTTTATTTCCATTGGCTTAGGCAAAGTCAGGTGGACACCGTTAAAACATTGGCATTGGTTTTTATTATTGGTGGGATTAAGTCAAATCCCTGTGCTTGCGGCCTTAGTGGTGGTGGCGTGGCTTGTGGCTTTAGGGGTTCGGGCAGAACGGTTAACCTATGAGTATAAATATTTTAATGCGGTACAAGTGGGTTTGGGGGTGTTAAGTCTTGTCTCGCTTGTTTTATTATTTGTGACCGTTAAACAAGGCTTATTAGGCTCACCCGATATGCAAATTGCAGGCAATCAATCGACGACTTATGCCTTAAAATGGTATCAAGACCGAAGCCTTGCCGTTTTACCTAAGGCGACTATTATCAGCTTTCCATTATTGGTTTATCGGATATTAATGTTGATGTGGTCACTCTGGTTAGCGGTTTCATTATTAAACTGGCTAAAATGGGGCTGGGAATGTTTTGCTACAAAAGCCTTGTGGCGAAAAAGAACCAAACTCGAAAAGGATTAGTCGTAAGAAAACGTATAAATGACGATATAATAAAATTTTTAGACTGATTTTTTTTATGGACGAAGCAACGCGTTTAGACTATTTAAAAGTGATGGGCATCGAGTGTTGGCATGTTAGAGAAACACTCGAACAAAATACCAAGACAACCATATCAAATAAAATGGAAACGACCTCAATCCCTGACAACTGGGAGCAATTAAAGCAAGACGTTAACAATTGTCAGCAGTGTGAACTTTGTCAAAGTCGTACCCAAACGGTTTTTGGCGAGGGAAACCCGAATGCTGATTGGTTATTTATCGGCGAAGCGCCAGGGGAGCAAGAAGATTTACAAGGAAAACCTTTTGTGGATCTGGCAGGTTTTTTATTGACTGAAATGATTAGAGCAATTGGTTTAACGCGGGAGAGTGTTTTTATTGCCAATATATTAAAATGTAGGCCACCTGATGATAGAGATCCAAAAGCGATTGAAATTATCACCTGTCATGATTACTTAAGCCGTCAAAAAGCCTTAATTTCCCCTAAAATTATGGTGGCAGTGGGGCGGGGTGCCGCACAAAAACTACTCAAAACCGATGAGCCATTGAGTAAACTCCGAGGGGTTGTACATCAACTTGATAACATTCCGCTGGTTGTGGTTTATCATCCTGCTTATCTTTTGCGTAGACTTAGCCAGAAACAAGCCGCTTGGCAAGATTTACAATTAGCCCTAAAAACGTACCAGAAACTAGAAACCGTATGAATTTACTGCCCATCATTAAAAAAATGTTCAGCTATGATGCTGATAGAGAGTTTTATGCCAAAGTATTCCCCGATTCCGTCAAGCCCGTGGATTTAGCTCGTTTGCGTAAAATGCACAAAGATGATTTATCACAGGTGCTGAAAATTGAAGCCCAAAATTATCAATACCCTTGGAGTGAAAATATTTTTCAAGACTGTTTTACGGCGATAAGTTACAGTTGCTGGGTGTGTGAAGATCAGGAAAAAATTATCGGTTATGCGATTTTATCAGTAGCGGCAGGGGAAGCACATATCATCAATATCTCGATTGATCCTGCCATGCAAGGTCAAGGTATCGGCACAAAAATAATGAAACATTTGATTAAAATTGCCAAGAAAAAAGCGGAAACCTTATTTTTAGAAGTAAGACCTTCCAACCAAACCGCCATAAAATTATATGATGGCTTAGGGTTTAATGAAGTGGGGCGGCGAAAAAATTATTATCCTGCCAAAACAGGACGTGAAGATGCTGTGATTTTAGCCTTGGAATTAGTGAGTTTATTTTAGTTTCGGGTACCGTGTGATCATAGATGCATTCCTAAAAAGAGTTATGCTCTATCAGGACTTTACATCTAACCTTATTTTTTACAGATGATAATATGAGATAAAATACGATGAAAAAAATAAAAGTTTTATTTGTTTGCATGGGAAATATTTGTCGCTCACCGACAGCAGAAGGTGTGTTTCGAAAACTCGTTGAAACGGAAGGGTTGTCTGAGCAGTTTGAGATTGATTCGGCTGGTACACACGCTTATCATATTGGTGAGCCGCCTGATCATCGCTCGCAAATGGCAGCAAAAGCACAAGGGTTTGATTTATCG
>JAGLBU010000003.1 GCA_023146575.1 Methylococcales bacterium | reverse complement strand
AAGCTGGAGCTTGGGAACGAGGAAAATGGGATAAAACATACGAAAATATATGTTCAATCACTTAGCTTTTACGTCGAAGCCTTTTTTATATCTAACACCTTAACAATAGCGCAAATGATTAATTGACTGGTTTTTGCGCCCGCATCAAGGTGTCCTTGTGTACGTTCGCCCATAAAAGCCGCTCGTCCTTTGGTGGCTATCATATCTCGAGTGGATTCAACGCCTGCAAGGGCGGTATCACAAATAAATTCATGCAGTTTATCTGTTTCCATTTCCGCTTCAAAGGCTTGCTGTAACGCTTGTTCCACAGGAATTAACACATCCAGCATTGTTTTAGCACCGAGGTCAGATTTTCCACGTTTTTTAGTCTCATTAACCCCAAACGTAAAGCTTTGCGCCATCGCTTCTAAATTAAGACTCGCGTCTATTTCCAGCTTTTTACTCATGCTAATAAAAAGCGTGCCAAATAAAGACCCAGAAGCCCCACCCATACTACCTAATAAGGAAATTCCAATTTTTTTAAGTGCCGCATCCCATGATAATTGTGCTAATTCAGGCGCTTGGGCTTTTAAATTTTCCAATCCTCGTTGCAAATTAATCACATGATCGCCATCGCCAATCGCCTGATCTAAAGCGGTGACTTCTTCCTCATTTTCACGAATGGTTACAATTACCGCATCAATAAAATCAGGCAAACAGTTAGGGGTTATTTCCATGATAAATCCTTGGTTTGAAAATTAATCGGCTTTGGGTGCGCGTTTAGGAATGGGTAACAACGGCACTTGGTAGCTTTCGATAATATCATTAATCTCAGGCAGGTTTTCAGAGATTAATTTATTTAATTGTATCTTGCGTTTTTTATCGCCATAACGCACCCCCATTGACATTGAGAAATCAAATTTCATGGCTTTATTTGACGGCATGGTTAAACTTACCATACTACCTTTAGGGTTTTGGGATAACACATACCCTGCTGTCGGCCCCCATAAAATAGCCATATCAATTTTTTTGGTTTTAAAATCCTTGGCAATGGTCATCGCGATATTATTTTCATCATCACCCGTCATGGTTTGATAGGGAATTCCTTGATCTAATAAGCCTTGTTTTTGTAACCACGCCGTGCCAGGCCCTCGATCAAACATGGCAATTTTTAAGGCTTCTTGCTTATTTAAGGGTAATTTTGATAATTGATTCGGCGATTTAATCTCATCAAAGCCCCGTCCTTGTGCGATTAATAACACATACTGCGAATGATAATAAGGTTGGGTGGTCAGCGTTAAATCATAGCCTGTCGGCAAGCCCATCACCATATCACATTTATAATTGCCACTGCCTTCTTTTAATTCCACCCGTAAGGTATTGCGAATAAAACCAATTCGCTGTGGAAACCAATAATATTCGACTTCTTGCCCTAATTTTTTAGCCAATAAAGCCGCAATTTTATTTTCAAAACCATCTTGTTTTTTAGTCGAATACGGGGGATTTAAAGGATCGGCACAAACTTTAAATTTATCCACCGCCTGTGCGTAAGTACTGAGGCATAAACTCATTACAATGCTAGTAATAGCATGGTTAACTTTCATATCTTTTTACCTTTTAGCTATTAAATAAAAAAAGATAAAGCACAACCGCGTTGCACTTTATCCTTATATTTTAAGTTTTAAACTTTGTGGTAGACTTTTGCGCCTTCGTCTAAAAATTGTGCCGATTTTTCATCCATCCCTTTTTGCAAAGCTTCTTTTTCATCAAAGCCTTTTTTAGCGGCGTATTCTCGTACGTCTTGTGAAATTTTCATCGAACAAAAATGGGGACCACACATCGAACAAAAATGCGCGACTTTCGCCGAATCTTTGGGCAAGGTTTCATCATGAAATTCGCGGGCTTTTTCAGGATCGAGTCCAATATTAAATTGATCTTCCCAACGGAATTCAAAACGTGCTTTACTCATTGCATTATCACGTGCTTGCGCCCCAGGGTGACCTTTGGCTAAATCAGCGGCGTGCGCGGCAATTTTATACGTCACAATACCTTCACGAACATCTTCTTTATTCGGTAAGCCTAAATGTTCTTTTTGGGTCACATAGCACAACATTGCACAGCCGTACCAACCAATATTCGCCGCACCAATCACCGAGGTAATATGGTCATAACCTGGGGCAATATCAGTGGTTAATGGCCCTAAAGTATAAAAAGGCGCTTCGTCACAATCGTCCAATTGCTTGGTCATATTTTCTTTGATCATGTGTAAAGGCACATGTCCAGGCCCTTCAATCATGGTTTGAACATCGTGTTTCCACGCAATTTGCGTCAGTTCCCCGAGGGTTTCTAATTCCGCAAATTGCGCTTCATCATTGGCATCGTAAATTGAACCAGGGCGCAAGCCATCGCCTAATGAGAAGGACACATCATAGGCTTTCATAATCTCACAAATGTCTTCAAAATGGGTATATAAAAAGCTTTCGGTATGGTGCGATAAACACCATTTTGCCATAATCGAACCACCCCGCGAGACAATGCCTGTCATACGTTTGACCGTCATTGGGATATGATGCAAACGAACCCCCGCATGAATGGTGAAATAATCCACCCCTTGCTCGGCTTGTTCGATTAAGGTGTCACGAAAAATTTCCCATGTTAGGTCTTCAGCTTTGCCATTGACTTTTTCTAAGGCTTGGTAAATCGGTACCGTTCCAATAGGCACGGGCGAATTACGTAAAATCCACTCACGGGTTTCATGAATATTTTTACCCGTGGACAAATCCATAATGGTATCGCCGCCCCAGCGAATCCCCCAGAGCATTTTTTCGACTTCTTCTTCAATAGAGGAAGTGACCGCTGAATTGCCCAAATTTCCATTGATTTTCAC
>JAGLBU010000299.1 GCA_023146575.1 Methylococcales bacterium | reverse complement strand
AAAAATAACAACGAGGGAATTATGGAAAAGACTGGGATTTAAATCGGAAAAAGACTATCACGATGACGTCGGTAGGAAAGCAATGGAAAAACTAGAATCAGTTGCCTCGGCTTCTGATTCGAGTAAACCAAGCGTATTGGAAATAAAAATTAATAAGCTGAGGGTAAAGCAAAAAAGGGCTGAATCAGAGGATTAAATGATAATTTTAGCGACTAATCAAAAAAAGGATAATTAAGTGAAAGCAGTTAATAAATTTTGGATGGCATTCTATATCTTAATAGTCATGGGAACTAGCCCGATTTTTGCAGCCGATAAACTTCCCACGTCATTTAAGCATTATAAATCGTATGTAATCCGTAAAACTAATGACCACATGCAAGGGAAAGTATACTTAGCGCCTGAGTTATTGAAAAATACAGTAAAAATTAAACCGACTAACGAGGATGAATCCTCAAAAATTCGTATTACAGCGGGGGATGATGTACTTAATATAAGTTTTGACTCTGGCGCTAGTGATGACCCATCCTTTACAATTCAAATTAATCAAGCGAGAGAAACATCATCTCTTGTCGGGGAAACGCTTTATATTTCCGCAGGAAAAAAGTTTTATACAAAATCAGGCTCTAATAATTATTATGTACAACCTAAGAAATTTCATATTGTTAATAATAAAATAATCGAAATGCAACAACCTTTTTATTTAGTTAATCAGGACTGTAAAACGTCAACAACGTTAGTGATGTATACCAAAAAATGTGGTGAAGCACAAAAAGTTGCCGTGTTACCAGCCAATGCTCAAGTCAAAATTCTATTGGCAGAATATGGGGATAATACCTGTAAAACTTCAGCTCCCCTTGATAATGAAGGAAAAAACCCAAATATGAACTTTCTGGTCGCGACACCTTTTGGCTTAGTCGGTTGGGTATCAACCAGAGGAGGTTATTTACAGACTGCTGGTAAACCATTGGGCTGTATTCGTTATATAGGGGATTAAATGCCATATTTTTCAACATACCATTTAAAAAAAATACGAAAATTATGGGATAATGCGCGTTTTTTAACCATTAATTTAACCTAAATGTTAATACACCTTAAGGCTTTAGGATGCCGTCTAAATGAGGCAGAGCTTGAAACATGGGCACAATCGTTTCATCAATTAGGACATCAAATTAGTTCCGAATTAAATCAAGCTGATGTGGTGATTTTAAATTCTTGCGCGGTTACTCAAGAGGCGGCACGTAAATCACGGCAACTCATTCGCCGTTTGCATCATGAAAACCCTACGGCTAAATTGGTGGTCAGTGGCTGTTATGCCACCTTAAATGAAACCGAAGCCGCTCAATTATTAGGCGTGGATTTGGTGGTTAGCAATCAAGATAAAGCCCAATTAGTTGAAAAAACCCTCTCGCAGTTAAACCTCAATACCATGCCGACGATGGCAACCGAACCTACTGAACACACTTTATTTCGTCGAGGTCGGCAACGGGCGTTTATAAAAGTTCAAGATGGTTGTCGTTATCGTTGTACTTTTTGTATTGTGACGGTCGCACGAGGTGAAGAAAAAAGTCGTCATTTGCAAGCAATTCTTGATGAGATTAATCAACTCCATCAACAAGGGATTAACGAGGTCATTTTAACGGGCGTGCATTTAGGCGGTTATGGTTCGGAAATTAATTTAAACTTATTTACTTTAATTGAAACCATTTTAGAACAAACGAAGATTCCGCGTGTGCGGCTTGGCTCGTTAGAACCGTGGGATTTACCTGAGAATTTTTTTAGCCTGTTTCAAAACCAACGATTAATGCCACATTTACATTTACCATTACAAAGTGGTTGTGATAGTGTGTTAAAACGAATGGCAAGACGTTGTAAAACCCAAGAGTTTGCTGATATTGTCCAAAAAGCCCGTGCTGAAATAACCGACTTCAATATTACCACCGATGTGATGGTGGGCTTTCCTGATGAAACCGAAGCAGAATGGCAACAAACGGTGGAATTTATCCAAAAAATTGGTTTTGGGGATTTACATATTTTTAGTTATTCACATCGTGAAGGCACAAAAGCGGCAACGTTTGCGAATCCTATCACCAAAGAAATCAAGAAACAGCGCAGTCAGCAATTACACGCAATTGCCAAACAAATGAAACAAAATTTTATCGACACGCAACTCAATAAAATCTGCACGGTTCTTTGGGAATCCCCCCAGCATGATGCCCGAACCGATAAGATGATAACACTGGGTTATACCCCTAATTATTTGCGCGTTGCCAGTGACGATGCCCCCGAAAATACCTTATCAAACGTTATGCTGACCACAAAAAATGAGCGTTTTATCAACACCTCACCCATAAAAAATTAGCCATGAAAGATACCCTAACCACCGCTTTACAATATATTTTACCGCATCATTTATTATCAAAATGGATGAGTTTTTTTACGCACTGTGAAAATAAGACGTGGAAAAACTGGATGATTCGTAATATTGTGAATTTTTATAAGGTCAATATGGATGAGGCGATTGAATCTGATATTGAAACCTATGCAAGCTTTAATCATTTTTTTAC
>JAGLBU010000298.1 GCA_023146575.1 Methylococcales bacterium | reverse complement strand
CCCATTACCAATATCGAAAAAGGCATCGCATCACCCGCAGATGGCGTGATTAGCCAAGCAGGTTTAATTGAAAAAGGCGATATTTTTCAAGCAAAAGGAAAAAGTTTTACGGCGGCTGATTTATTGGGCTGTGATGAAGCGCAAGCAGCAATTTATAATCAAGGTTTGTTTAGCACGGTTTATTTATCGCCAAAAGACTATCACCGCTTACACATGCCCATCACAGGCACGTTAAAAGAAATGCGCCATATTTCTGGACGATTATTTAGCGTCAATGCCGTTACTGCCAATAACGTTCCACGATTATTTGCCCGCAATGAGCGCGTAGTGTGTTTATTTGATACCGAAATAGGCGAAATGGCGCTGGTTTTAGTGGGGGCTATTTTTGTTTCTAGCATCGAAACCGTCTGGCATGGCGTCGTCACACCACCAACCATTTCAAGCGTCCGTACATGGCACTATAAAGAAAACGCTCCTGTTCTTAAAAAAGGCGAAGAAATGGGACGCTTTAATATGGGTTCAACTATTATCGTCTTATTTGAAAAAGATAAGGCTTCGTGGGATGAAGCTTTTGGCGCAGAAAAATCCGTTAAGGTTGGAGAATTGATGGGAAATCAATTATAGCTCTTTGAAATTTACAGGTTTGAATAAAGCCTTAACCGATAGCTTAAGCGACATTTAACCTCTGAACTATTTTGTACAGTGATGAAAAAATAGCCTCAATGGCAAACTTGAAAACCATGAGGTTATTTCTTTAATTTAAAACAACAAACCGAATCCCCTTTCGCCAAGCACTGTTCCAATTCCACCTCTGAATCCAGCAGGTGATTCATTAATGCTAAATCAAATTGACAAATTTCTGGGTGCTGCTGTGCGATGTCATGATAGACACAATTGCGCGCTTTAATTTTAGATACCTGTTCTATTTCACTCGTTTCTAAAATAGCTTCGTAGCCAAGCTCATCCATAATAGATAATAAATGTTCAATTCGATCCGATAAGTTTTCTTTATGTCCTTGCGGCAATAAACTTTCTGCTACTTGTTCGCCTAAACGGTACATATAATGCCGTAAAGCCTCTGCGCCCATTTGTTGTTTTAAACTTTTTAATAACAGTTCTGAGAACCATGAATATTGTTTAGGAAAGGAATTAATACCGCGCTCGGTCAAGCAATAATTTCGTAACGGTCGTCCCCCTGTTTTATCTAATGAGCCGTCACAGATATAGTTCAATTTTTGTAATTTAGAAAAATGTTGCAACACGGCGGTTCTGGAAATATCTAAGGCGCTGGCGATTTGATCAAGGCTTAACCCTGCTCTATTTTCCAATAATAATTGCAAAATTTGAACTTGTCTGGCACCAATTTTATTCATGATTTTTCATCAGCATCATTGCTTGGTTGCGAATATTAAGGTCAGAGAGTAGCAGACGCGCTTTAAAAATCCAAATTATATCTTTTATAATATAAATATTGTAAAAGTAATTTTTATCCAGTAAGCTATCGCTGTCTAATTTAGATGTTTCTAATATAGCTTGAATCGTAGAAACAATAAATGGGCGAATTTTTTTAACTTTTGATGTGGAAATTCTTATGAGTGATTCTTTATATGAAAAATTAGGCGGGTCAACCGCTGTTGCCAGTGCGGTTAATATTTTTTACCGCAAAGTCTTGCAAGATGACTCAATTAAGCACTTTTTTGATACGACTGACATGAGCAAACAAATGGCAAAACAAAAAGCGTTTTTGACAATGGCTTTTGGCGGTTCGGGTCATTACACTGGCAAAGATATGCGTGAAGCACATGCGCCTTTAGTGGCAAAAGGCTTAAAGGAAGCACATTTCACCGCAGTGGCAGGGCATTTACAAGCGACCTTAGAAGAAATGGGCGTTGCCGCTGATTTAGTCGCCGAAGTCATGGCAATTGCAGGCAGTACTCATGATGATGTCTTAGGCTTATAACGCTATTTGCGCCACATAATTTAGCCCTTAAAAAGTGACTATGTGGCGTATTTTTATATAAACCCCCCTTAATTAAGGATAAAAATGGCAACGCTCCATTATCAACAGCAAAATTATCTTTGCCAAAAAGATGAAACCGTATTAGATACCTTATTAAACAAAAATGTTGATATAGCCTATGGTTGTCGGCAAGGTGTTTGCCAAAGTTGTATGCTACGCAGTATTGAAACGCCGCCTGCAGAGGCGCAAGTTGGTTTAAAAGAAAACCAAAAACAGCAGAATTATTTTCTCGCCTGCCGTTGTAAGCCTGAGAGTGACCTGCACATTGAGCCGATTAAACAGTCTGAGTTTGTGCATGAAGTAGAAGTGTTGGCGAAACGACAACTTAATCACGATACTTTATTATTACGTTTATCGCACAGTGATGATTTTCATTTTAAAGCAGGGCAGTTTATTAATTTAAAAACCCCTGATAATATCGTCCGTAGTTATTCAATTAGCAATCCCCCCAATAAAAATAACCAGATTGATTTGCACATTCGAGTCTTAAAAAACGGTCGTTTTAGTACATGGGTGCATCAAGATTTAAAAATAGGCGATAAAATTCCAATGTCCGCTGCATTAGGCGACTGTTTTTATACCAATGATAAACCAGAACAGAACTTATTATTAGTCGGGACAGGCAGTGGTTTAGCCCCACTTTATGGCATTTTGCAGGACGCATTGGCGCAACAACACCAAGGGAAAATTCACCTGTTTCATGGCAGTCGAAATGCCGAAGACTTATATTTAATGGATGAAATAAAACAACTCGTCACTCAATATGACACCCTAAATTATAGCCCCTGTCTTTCAGGTTATTATACCGATGAGCATGTAAATTCCTACTGTAAAGGGCGTGTTCATGACGTGGCTCTATCAACCTATACGGACTTAAATAACTGGCGGGTTTATTTATGTGGACACCCTGAAATGGTCAAACAAATGCAAACACAGGTTTTTCTAAAAGGCGCTGATATGGACGATATTTTTATGGATGCGTTTCATTTATCCTCCAATCTTATTGAGAATGCGTCATAATAATTTTTTTATAAAAAGGTATTATCATGAGCTGGAAACAAAAAACCGACCAAGACGTATTTAACCCAAGCGAGATTGAACAACGCTTACAAGAAACATTACCCCATTGGTCTTTAGAAAAAGGCTGGATTCGCCGAAAATATAAAACCTCTGGCTGGAAAGGCACGTTAATGGTGGTGAACACGATTGGGCACCTTGCCGAAGCCGCCTTTCATCATCCAGATTTAGCGGTATCGTATGCCTTTGTCGTGGTTAAGCTCAAGAATCATGAAGCCAAAGGCATCACCCATAAAGATTTTGAATTAGCTGAAAAAATAGAAGCGGTTATCATGTGGCAACCCGCTCAAGAACAAAGCGCGTTAACAGGAACCCCAGATGATCCTCGTTTTAAATATATAAAATATGACTAAAAAACGTTTCGTGACACATCAATTATATGTGAAAATTTAGGCACGAGTTCCGATCTTTTTTGACCTTCCTACGCCTTGAAACTTCGTTGTAACGTTTGCTTTAACCTCAGCTTATTAATTTTTATTTCCAATACGCTTGGTTTACTCGAATCAGAAGCTGAGGTAAATGATTCTAGTTTTTCCATTGCTTTC
>JAGLBU010000297.1 GCA_023146575.1 Methylococcales bacterium | reverse complement strand
AAATGCGGAAGTTGCCATGCACAAATTACCCAGCAATGGGAAGATTCTATTCATTCCCAAGCTGCGTCGGATCTAGCCTATCAAACCAATATAAAATTATTAGCTGAAAAAAAAGGAATGGCATCAACACGCTATTGCGAAGGCTGTCATGCCCCAACCGCTTTATTGAGTGGAATGTTAAGTAAAGGAGGATCGTTAGAAACAATGGGGCATCTTTATGAAGGGGTTAGCTGTATGAGTTGTCATGGAATAGATAAAGTAGAGCATACTAAAGGTGTAGGGAGTTATCGTTTCAAACCCGCTCAAAATTATTTATTTGCTCACCAAGATAATACCTTTTTAACAAAGTTGCATAATTTACTTATTCGTATTCAACCAAGACTTCATCGATCTGAAATGCGTCACTCGGTGCTTTCAGACCCCAAATTATGTGCAACGTGCCATAGCCAGTTTATGGATAAAAATCTTAATAACTGGGGATGGATACAAATGATGGATGATTATACAGCTTGGCTAAAAAGTCCTTTTTCTCAACAACTTGAACCAACATTTTCAAATGGAAATCAAAAGCGCTGTCAAGATTGTCATTTTCCGTTAATTTTAGGCGAGGATCCCTCAGCAAATAAACAGGGAAAGATCATTTCGCATCGTTCCTTAGGAGCAAACACCGCAATTCCTTATATTACGGGGCGAAAAATTCAATTAAATGAAACCATAAAATTTTTACAAAAAAATAAAATCAATATTACCATTGAAAAGCCAAATAGAATTAACGCTATACAAAATAAAAAATCAGTAAATTCTAGTCATACTGCTCATGATGAAACGATTAGTTATTTTTACTTGGGTGAAGCTATTAATTTACAGGTAAGCGTTACAAATACCCAAGTAGGTCATAATTTCCCTGGAGGCTCCATTGATATTAATCAAGCATGGATTCATTTAACCGTTGTCGATAGCCATAATCAACCTATTTATGAGAGTGGTGGCTTAGAAAAAGATAATATGGTTGACCCTAAAGCCCATTTTTATCGCTCGGTTTTAATTGATCGTTATGGCAAGACTGTTTGGAAACATGATTTATTTAACCAAGTGGGCGATAGTTATAAAAAAATTATCCCTGCAGGCGAAACCGATGTTGTTAATTATAATTTTACACTTCCTAGCTGGGTTAAACCGCCCATCATTGTGACCGCAACGGTTCGCTATCGAAAGTTTAATCAGCGTTATTCACAATGGGCCTTAAAGTCCTCAATAAAATTACCCATTGTGGATATGGCAACCGATTCAATCTCAATCCCCGTAAAGATTAATAGTTTAAATTCTAATTAAAGAACCACTCTTTCCCTTACTATCTTATAAAGTTACACGGGTAACTATTACAATCTAAGCAAAGAACTCAAAATGAAGATGACCAATGCAGAACGCCAAAAAGCCTTTAGAGCTCGAAAAAAAGCAAATTGTAAGCGTCTTGATATTAAAGTTCCGAATGAGGATTTTGCTCTTTTTAATAAATTATTCAAAGCATCAGGGCTTAAGAAAGTCGATTTTTTCTGTGGTTTGTTACACGGTATACAATGGAAGCAAACAAGCCTTTTAAACCCAGTGGATTTAACCGCCGAAAATGTAGAATTAAAGGAAAAATTAGCGACTTTAAGCAAAAAAAAGCATTCTGAAGATAAATTATGCCTTGAAAATAAAGCCATCTACCGTTTTATGGATAAATATGACGGTAAGGTTCAGGTAAAACGAGTGGATGAAGTGATCTTTTTTGCGCTTATTAGTAGAAGCCCCAAACATTGGATTGAAAAACATAAGCCTGAAATAATTTTTTCTTCAGGTAAGATTATTTTTTACCACTCAATGGATGGTTGTTATTACGAGTTACGAAAAATTGGGAAATAAGTGATCTTATAAAAACCATTAGTGTCTTAAATAGGATAGATAAACCCCTAATAATATTATGGTTAAATCGTGAGTTATCCACAGGCAAAATCTCAGTTTCTGCTATTTTTTCCTTTTATGTTATTTTAATCTTGTTTTAATATTTTAAACGTTTTAAAGCATTGATATTAATAATATTTATAGCTTATAAGA
>JAGLBU010000296.1 GCA_023146575.1 Methylococcales bacterium | reverse complement strand
TGAATTGCACATCAAAATGGCGCATTTTAAACACTCTGTCAGAGGCTTCTCTCACCACAGCAAAGGCTTCTGGAATTAAATTTTCTAAAACGTCACCGCCTTTTAAACGGTTTTTAAATTCTTGGGTTTTTGCTTGTAAATCGCTGTCTGATAATTTTTTACACGCATCGCCGTAGCTGTTAATTTTTTTAACAACCTTCATTTTCTTTTTGATGAGTCTGTCGTTGCGACTGCCTACAACAACTTTAACCAATTTACTGAGCATACCTTACTTCCAAATAAAAAATGAAAAGATCGAAAAAAAAAGGCATATTATATACTGCATATCCATGCCATTTCTAGATTAACGTACAAAATGAGTTTATAAATATTCCTGACTTTTTAAAGCACGTTTTAGGTGTAAAATTTATATAAACCGATGCCTACAATCACTAAGGCGACTGTAACCCAACCGATTATATCCATGTATTGGCGCAGTTTAGACTCTAACTTTTCACCACCTGCGGCCAATAACATTGCCACCATAAAAAAACGCGCGCCACGTCCAACAAGCGATGCGGCAACAAAGGGCAAAAATAACATTTGCAAAGCGCCTGCGGCAATGGTAAATACTTTATAGGGAATCGGTGAAAAACCTGCAATAAAGACCGCCCAAAAACCCCAATCAGCAAACCAAATTTCTGCTTGTAAGTACTTACTCCAGTAGTGTGTGGACTGTAACCACGCTTCAATGGAATCAAACAAGAAGTACCCTATAGCATAGCCCAACATTCCCCCTAAAACCGAGGCAATCGTCGTTAATAAGGCAAAATTAAACGCTTTTTTAGGTTGTGATAATGCCATCGGTGCCAACATCACATCAGGTGGAATCGGGAAAAAAGACGATTCGGCAAAACTCAAAGCAAATAAATACTTACTTGCATGACGGTGCTTCGACCAAGCCAAGGCTTTATCATAAAATTTTTGAAACATAGCAATATGGCTCGAAAAGAAAAAAGGTTGATGAAAAAACGTCCGAAACAATAAGAAATCCCCTCGTTAAAGCCATGCCTTAAGAGGGGAAATCCTATCAATAAGAGCGCTTAGTTACTTAAAAATTTATAAACCGCCGCAATCGCTTCATCTTCAGAATAGCCTGCTTTTTTAACAGGACCTACTGCCATAATAGCCGTCATCGCAGCGGGCATACCATTTTTACCTTCTCTTAAAATTTTGGTAAATTTTGTAATATCTAATTTACCCGCTTTAATCAATGCCGCTAACTGAGGGTTGCTGGCAATATCATGACACGAACCACAACCACGACCAAAGGCACGGTCATAGATTTTTTTACCAACTTTTAACTCATCTGCTGCAGATGCCTGACTACTTAAGGCGATTAAAGTGATACCTGCTAATGCAATTAACGTTTTTTTCATTTTTTCTCTCTCTTTCGTAATGGAAACAAGGAAAACCTTGTCAGTGTGTAAACCCGTGAATGATAGGTAATATCCTAAAATAATTCAATATCTTTATCTTATTTCAACCTTTTTATAAGTATTTTTAAGATCTTAGTCCCAAATACTCGCCATTAGTCTTCACGATAAAAGCTGAATGGCGACTGAATTATACAGGTTTAAACCATGCTAACGTAGAATGCAATGTCACCACCTCGCCTATTATAATGAGTGTTGGGGGTTTAATGGTTTGCATTTTAACCAATTCAGGCAAGCTTTCTAAGGTTCCAACAATAACGTTTTGAGCTGACGTTGTCCCTTGTTGAATCAACGCAATCGGATGGGCTTTCTCACAGCCATGCTCAATAAAGGCGGTACAAATTTTTTCCAAACCAATCAAGCCCATATAGATAACAATGGTTTGGTTCGGCGCGGTGAGTTGTTGCCAGTTTAAATTAATTGAGCCATCTTTTAAATGCCCCGTAACAAAGGTGCAAGATTGCGCATAATCTCGGTGCGTCAAGGGAATCCCTGCATACGAAGCACAACCCGAGGCGGCAGTAATTCCTGGTACGACTTGAAA
>JAGLBU010000295.1 GCA_023146575.1 Methylococcales bacterium | reverse complement strand
TACTGCGTAACATCAGTTATTAACTAAGTTACGCAGCAAACACCTTCGCCAAAACGCATGCAATTTTAACAGGACTTTTACCGAGTTCTACGGTTTAAAAAATTTCATTTATACCTAATGAAGAAAACAATACAATGACACTTGATGAGTTATTAAACATGGACGAAAGTCCTAAATTAGATTTTAAGCAAATTTGGAAACAGGACGATGTAAACGGTGAATACATTAAGGATATTCTTTCGCTAGCGAATGGTAATCCACAACACATGAATGAGGATGCTTATCTTGTTTTTGGCGTTTCGGATGATAAGCAGTCGATTCATGATATAAGTGATGAGAGGTTATTTCATCCCACAAAGTACCCAGACCTTCTTAAACTAAAGGCATATCTTTTAACCACACTTAATAATTTTTCCACACCTACTTTTTTGGGGCTTCATTTAGAATTTATTGAATCTGAGGGCGGGCGTGTTCTATTGATAACGATCCCACCTCATCCTTATTTACTCTCTTTATCAAAAGATTTGACGGTTAAAAACCGAACGGATAAAAAGGGAACTGTCTATTATCGTATTGGTAATATCCATTAGTATCGCTTCTCCTGAAGTGATTGAAGCGTTTAGGCAACAACGAAAAAAGCAAGAATCTACAACAATTATTAATAATGACAATACTAAAGTGGCGATGCAGAATAGTACGAATCATGGAACACAAACCTTTAATTTTTAGCCAATAAGATAATGGCAATTGATAATCAAGATTCTAAAATAGGTCTGCAGGGAGGGGATAATAAAGGAACTATTATTAATAATTTTGACTCAGCAGCAACTAACCATACAACGTCTAAAAACCTCACTCTTATTCCCGCAAGAAACCCACATTTTGTAGGGCGTAAAGACGAATTAACGCAAATTGAACAGATGTTAGCCGAGCAAGATACGGTTTATATTGTAAATGGTATTGGCGGTATTGGTAAAAGTGAGTTGGCTACGCATTATTTACTAAACCATCAGGATGCTTATCAGCACATTGCTTTTTTTCAATTTTCAGCGGAAAGTAATGATTTTTACGCCATGCTGTTTAATGATTTAAAAGATTCTTTAAACCTATATGAAGACATTGGCTTGAAGGATATTTTGCGTAAAATCCAAGCTTTACCTAAAAAATGTTTATTTGTTTTTGATGATTTAAAAAATGAGTCTGAGATTAAGAAGTTGAAACCTTTGCATCATAATTGTGATGTTTTAATTACGACACGCTTAAGCATTCCAGATTTACCATCCATTCATTTAGCGGTTTTAACCCCCGAAGATGCTAGAAAGTTATTTTTAACCTATTACCCTACAGAAGAAAATATTGATGATATTTTATGAGTTTATTGATTATCACTCATTATTTGTAGAATTAACGGCAAAAACGTTACAAAAAGGTTGTTTTAATCTTGCAGAATTAAGAAAAAAGATTCAAAAAGGTGAATTTGTTAAAATTGAGCGTGATTTTGAGCATACCTTTAACTCTTTTTTGAATGAACGTTTTAAAATTGAAACGAACCAAGCATTGAAATTATTATTACAGCAATTGGCGGTATTGCCTTCGATCGAAATTGATTATTTAATATTAGAGGAAATTTTTGCAGGCAATTCACGTTTAAAAGTTTGCTTAAATGAATTGGCTAAACGCGGTTGGTTAATCAAAAAAGAGAACACTTATAAGCTGCATCAAATTATTAAGGAGTTTATTTTAGCCAATCATCCTGCTGAGTTTGACGCTTCTATTTTACCTATTATTGAAAATATCAATGCGATAAAAGGATTAGATGTCAAGTCCCGATAGGTC
>JAGLBU010000294.1 GCA_023146575.1 Methylococcales bacterium | reverse complement strand
CGCTTGTTCTTCTGCTGTTTCCCTCGATGGAGGGGCTGGGGGTTTTTTACAGTGTTTATAAATTTTCTTTAACAACCAAACTATGGCTGAGATAAAACCAACTAAAACACCATAAAAAATATTAGCTTCTGCACTGCTTAGGTTATCAATCCACGGTTCAATTGTGCTGTATAAATCTGTTAGCCATTTTGGAAAAAACATAAATGTTGCCTCATTCGTGAATACTGGTGTGTTGTTTTAACGATTTTTTGAGTAACGATAAGGTAAGTAGAATATTTTGTTCTGTACCAAGGTCACAGATATAAAGTGTTATTTTACAGACGAATATAAAATACTCTATTCTACTACCCAATCTTTTTATAAATCTACACCGATGAGAAATCAATGAGTATTAAAACAATTATATTAGCGGCGGGGCAAGGCAGCCGAATGCGTTCAAAATTGCCTAAAGTTTTACACCAAATTGCAGGGAAATCCTTGTTAGAACATGTGTGTGATACCAGTTTACAGTTACAGGATAATGCTGTTTTTGTGGTGTATGGACACGGTGGCGAGCAAGTTAAAGGTCAGTTACCAATGCTTAATGTGGGCTGGATAAAACAAGAAGCTCAACTGGGGACAGGGCATGCGGTTCAACAAGCACAAGCTGAAATAAAAGATGATGATACCGTCTTAATTTTATATGGGGATGTGCCTTTATTAAAACAAAAAACGATTGAGACTTTATTGGCGAATGTATCGGAAACCTCTTTAGCATTATTAACGGTGACGTTAGATGATCCAACAGGTTATGGGCGTATTGTTCGGGATGAAAATCAAAAGGTTCTTAAAATTGTTGAGCAAAAGGATACTAACACGGAAGAGCAAACAATTTGTGAAGGAAATACGGGGATTTTAGCAACACAAGGTCAAAAACTTAAAAACTGGTTATCACGTTTAGGGAATGATAATACGCAAAATGAATATTATTTGACGGATGTGATTGAAATGGCGGTGGCGGATGGTATGGAGATTAAAACCAACCAGCCTGATTCAGCGGATGAGGTGTTAGGGGTTAATAATCGTCAGCAATTAAGTTATTTAGAGCGTGTTTATCAATTAGAGTTGGCGAATAATTTGATGGCAGAAGGGGTGACGTTACGCGATCCTGCACGGTTAGATATTCGAGGGGCATTTAGTAAATTAGGGCAAGATATTGAAGTTGATGTGAATGTTATTTTTGAAGGTGAGAATAGTATTGATGATAACGTCATTATTGGTGCAAATACCTTAATCCGAAATTCGGTGATTGAGGAAAATGTCGAAATTTTACCCAATAGTATTATTGATAATGCAGTGGTCGGAAAAGGCAGTCGTGTGGGGCCTTTTGCACGTTTACGCCCTCAAGCGGAATTAGCAGAAGATGTGCATATTGGCAACTTTGTTGAAATTAAAAAATCAACCATTGCAACGGGCAGTAAAGTAAATCACTTAAGTTATATTGGTGATAGCATCATCGGAAAGGGCGTCAATATTGGCGCAGGAACGATTACCTGTAATTATGATGGGGTTAATAAATTTCAAACGATTATTGAAGACGGGGCGTTTATTGGTTCAAACACTCAATTAGTTGCACCAATTACCGTTGGGAAAAATGCCACCATTGGCGCGGGTTCAACCTTGACTAAAAATGCAGATGAACATAAATTAACCCTAACGCGAGCAAGGCAAACCACTATTCAAAACTGGCAACGTCCGACTAAAAAACTCTAACGCTATAAGACTGCTGACATTAAAGCTCAATAATGAATCATCACTATTGGGCTACGAATGTTTATCAAAGCATTGCTGCCAAAG
>JAGLBU010000293.1 GCA_023146575.1 Methylococcales bacterium | reverse complement strand
TCTAAATTAAACGTATTTTCACTCTAACAAAGATAAAATTTAAACTGAATTTTTTAATCAATTCTGCTAGTATGCCTTTTTAATTCATCCTTATTCTTAACAAATTTTGGTAAAAAAATATGGCGTTTGTTGTCACAGAAAATTGTATTAAATGTAAATATACAGATTGCGTGGAAGTCTGTCCTGTCGATTGCTTTCATGAAGGCCCAAACTTTTTGGTTATTGATCCCGAAGAATGCATTGATTGCACCTTATGCGAGCCTGAATGTCCCGCTAATGCTATTTACTCAGAAGATGAGCTTCCTGAAGATCAAGAGCATTTTATAGAGCTAAATGCCGAGTTATCTCAAAACTGGCCAGTTATTACTGAACAAAAAGACCCTCTTCCAGAAGCTGACGAGTGGGATGGTAAAGAAAATAAAACAGAATTACTTGAAAAGTAATTCATTTTAAACACAAAAAAGCCAGCTTATAAACTGGCTTTTTTACTGTTAAGAGATAAGAACTATCTCAATCTTCTACTTGCTCAAGTTCAGGTCTATCAACTAACTCTACATAAGCCATCGGAGCATCATCACCTGTTCTAAAACCGCACTTCATGATTCGTAAATAACCACCTGGGCGTTTTTGATAACGAGGGCCTAAATCATTAAATAACTTAGCAACCGCATCTTTATCCCGCAATTTTGCAAAAGCTAAACGTCTATTGGCAACAGAATCATTTTTAGCCAGTGTCATTAAGGGTTCGGCAAAACCTCGTAATTCTTTTGCTTTAGGTAATGTCGTCTTAATTAATTCATGTTTAATAATCGAACTTACCATATTGCTAAACATAGCTTTACGGTGGCTACTATTTCTATTTAATTGTCTTCCAGATTTTCTATGTCTCATTTGGAGATAACCTTAAGTATGTTAGATTCCAGCTTGACTTTGGTCAGCTAAATTTTCAGGAGGCCAGTTTTCAAGACGCATACCTAAAGATAACCCTTTCATTGCAAGAATATCTTTAATTTCAGTCAATGACTTTTTGCCTAAATTCGGAGTTTTAAGTAATTCTACTTCCGTCCGTTGAATTAAATCCCCTATGTAAAAGATATTTTCAGCTTTTAAGCAATTTGCTGAACGTACTGTTAATTCTAGATCATCAACAGGTCTTAATAATACAGGATCAAATGTTTCTTCTTCTACAATTGTTTCTTCAGCCGCTTGCTCATGCACTTTTTCAAAATCAACAAAAACAGATAATTGATCATGCAAAATAGTAGCTGCTAATTTAATGGTCTCTTCTGGGTCAACTGTCCCATTCGTTTCCAATTCAACAATTAATTTATCTAAATTAGTCCGTTGCTCAACACGCATACTTTCAACATGATAAGCCACTTTAATAACAGGACTAAAAAGCGCATCAACCATTAGTGTTCCAACAGGTGATGATCTATCTAATTGTTCTTTTCGAACACTTGCAGGGACATAACCGCGCCCTCTCTCAACCTTAATGCGAATATTTAATTCACCCGCCTGAGTTAAATGTGCAATAACTTGCTCAGGGTTGATAATATCAACATCGTGAGGTAAATCTATATCGGCGGCCGTAACAACCCCTTGTCCACTTTTATTTAACGACAAAGTGACCTCGTCTTTAGAATGTAAAACAATAGCAAGTTGTTTTAAATTCAACAAAATATCAATAACATCTTCTTGAATGCCATCAACCGTTGAGTATTCATGTAAAACACCATCTATTTCAACTTCGGTAACCGCACACCCTAAAATAGAAGATAACATAACTCTTCTTAGAGCATTACCAAGCGAATGTCCAAAACCACGTTCTAGTGGTTCAATAACAATACGAGAATGATTTACAGAATGACTGACTACATCAACCAAATTAGGTTTTAATAAGCCAGCAATAGATTTTTGCATAAATTATATCCAGACCTAATTATTTAGAATAAAGCTCAACAACTAACTGCTCATTCATGTCACTACCAAGATCAGTACGTTCAGGTAATGATTTGAATGTTCCTGACATGTCTTTTGAATTAGTTTCAATCCAAATAGGAAAGCCATATTGTTCCGAAACCACTAAAGCATCAATAATTCTTTGTTGCTTTTTAGATTTTTCTCTAATTTTAATCTCATCACCAA
>JAGLBU010000292.1 GCA_023146575.1 Methylococcales bacterium | reverse complement strand
TTTAATAAATTTTCACCTGTTGCACCTTTTTGTAAAGCTGCCATTTTATAGTAATTTCTGAACTGTTTTTCCAACACACCATAAATTCTACGAATTCTTTGTTTTGCTCTTAATTGTAGAGCATAATCAGAACTTCTAACTCGCGCCGTACCATGTTGACCAGGGCGTTGTTCTAATTTACATTTACCTTCTAAAGACTTTCCTCTGCTTTTTAAAAACAGATCAGTGCCTTCTCTACGACTTAACTTACAAGTAGGTCCTAGATACCTTGCCATAATTACTACTCCAAAATCTTAAACGCGACGTTTTTTAGGGGGGCGACAACCATTGTGAGGGATAGGGGTCACATCAACAATGTTAGTAATTTTAAACCCTAAATTATTAAGTGATCTAACTGCTGACTCTCTTCCAGGACCTGGACCTTTAATCATTACATCAAGGTTTTTCATACCATACTCTAATGCAATATTTCCAGCCTTTTCTGCTGCAACTTGCGCTGCAAAAGGGGTACTTTTACGAGAACCTCTAAAGCCTGAACCACCTGACGTAGCCCAAGATAACGCATTACCTTTTCGATCAGTAATGGTCACAATTGTATTATTAAATGAAGCATGAACATGAGCAATACCATCTGCCACTTCTTTTTTAATGCGTTTTTTAGAACGTTGTTGAGTTGCCATTATTTTTTAAAGCCTTTTTACAAAAATATCTTATTTTCTAATTGGTTTACGAGGGCCTTTACGAGTACGGGCATTAGTTCGTGTTCGTTGCCCCCTCAATGGCAAACCTCTACGATGCCGAATTCCGCGATAACAACCTAAATCCATTAATCGCTTAATATTCATTGACACTTCACGTCGAAGATCTCCTTCAACTGTCATTTTTGAAATAACGTTACGAATTGCCTCCAACTGCTCTTCTGTTAACTCTTTTATTTTTATCGAAGACTCAACACCAATTTCTTTACAAATATCCTTAGCAGTCTGGCGACCAATTCCGTAGACAGCCGTTAACGCAATTTCTGCGTGTTTATGCTCTGCTACATTTATTCCAGCAATACGTGCCATCTAGTACTCCCATGATGGTAGTGTTTTTAAAGTTAAGCGCGAAATTATAACATTCTATAAAATATAGCGCAATAAATATTAGCCTTGGCGTTGTTTATGCCGAGCATCACTTTTACAGATAACCCGAACAACTCCATTTCTTTTTATAACTTTGCAATTACGACAAATTTTCTTTACAGATGCTCTAACTTTCACAATCTTTACCCCTACACAAAAGTTATTTTTTAAGATTGGCTTTTTTCATTAGCCCTTCATATTGTTGTGACATCAAATGCGTCTGCAATTGTGAAATAAAATCCATAACCACAACAACAATAATTAATAACGAAGTTCCTCCAAAATAAAAAGGAACATTCCAATAAACAATTAAAAACTCAGGTAACAAACAAACCAAAGTGATATAAAAGGCTCCGATCAATGTTAACCGAGTCATGACCTTATCAATATATATTGTTGTCTGAGCACCAGGTCTAACACCTGGTAAAAAAGCGCCTGATTTTTTTAAATTATCAGCCGTCTCTTTCGAATTAAAAACTAATGCGGTATAAAAAAAACAAAAGAAAATAATTGCCGCCGCATAAAACATAACATAAATTGGCTGTCCAGGTGATAACACGGTTGAAACATCTTGCAACCAAGAAAACCCTTCTGCATTACCAAACCAGCCTGCAATTGTTGCTGGAAATAAAATAATACTCGAAGCAAAAATAGGTGGAATTACACCAGCCATATTAAGTTTTAAGGGCAAAAAGCTACTTTGACCCGCATACATTTTTCGTCCTTGCTGGCGCTTAGGATAATTAATAATAATCCTACGCTGACCTCTTTCAACAAACACAACTAACGC
>JAGLBU010000291.1 GCA_023146575.1 Methylococcales bacterium | reverse complement strand
ACTGCCATGCCTTCAGGGAAGTTATGAATGGTAATCGCAATAATAAAGAGACTGATTTTTTGTAAAGAATCCGATTCTACTTTGTTTTCGGTCTCAAAATGCAAATGCGGCAATTTTTCATCGGTATAGTGTAAAAATAATGCACCGATAATCATGCCAATAGAAACAATCCATAAGCCTTTATCTGTCCACAGACTATCTCCAATTTCCATGCCAGGGATAATTAATGAAAATGCCGTGGCTGACAACATGATACCTGCCGCAGCCCCTAATAAACTCCGAAAAACCTGAGGTTTAATTTCTTTAAAAAAAACAGCGGGTAATGCCCCTACACCTGTCGCAAGCCCAGCTAGAATACTCGCAAGCAACCCTATAACAACTATTTTTCCAAATAAAAGGTATAAAATTCCAAAAATAAGTGCTTGAAAAACTATAAAAATTCCAGCCCATGCAAGATAACGTTGTAGGCAAGGTAAGGCTTGAATTTTTTGATAGCAGGGATGTTTTTGAATGCCGATAAGCTGAGTTTCAAGAAAGGATTGCAAATTTTGCATTGTTGTCATAATACCAGCCTTAAGTTTAAAACTAAAAGCCCTTTATTATATCGAAACCCTAAGATAAAAGCGGATTAATTTCAGCCTGCCAACGATCTATAAAAATGGCTTAAATAAATCGGTGTATGTCAATAAAAATGGCTAAAATCAAGGAGCTTAAGGTTACAAAAACACAATCCAGAGAGATGTTTAACGAGGATTTATTATGATTGAGGCAATAATAGAAACTTAAAAAAAGATGCCCCAAACTGAGAGAAATCACCACAAAAAGCAATGTTAATTCAATCAATATAATTTCATTACTCTGTGTATAATGGGTGGAATGTAGCTCTATCGTGTGCAAAATAGAGACTAACAACAGCATAAACGATAACCAAATAGACAACCAAAATTTTGTTTTAGGACGGGAGTTAGACGCAGAATTAAGACTTATACTCATATTTGACAATTCATTTATAAAATTACCCTCATTTGCTAACCATATAGTAGCGCAATGAACTTATTTTATATATGTGACAAAATGTCGCATAGTTGTCAAAGGTAGTCTTTTTGAGCGCGTTATTAATTTCCTAGGTTTTTGATTTGCTTTTAAATAACCCTTTAGTACAGAGCAGGAGTGAGTTTTGGAATTAGATGTCGCGTTTAATGCTTCGTATTTTGTCGCTTTTATGATGGGAATGTTTAGCAGTATCCATTGCATTGGTATGTGTGGATCAACCATTGGCACTTTAACCTTAAGTTTATCCTCAACCGTCAGGAATGATAAAAAAAGATTATTTTTCTTTGTCCTCAGTTACAATATTGGGCGGATTAGCAGCTATGCTATAGCAGGAGCTCTTGTCGGTTTATTGGGAACGTTACTTAAATTTCCATTTTCAGAACCCCAAGCCTATAGGGCAATGCAATTGTTCTCAGGGATGATTATGGCAGGCTCAGGTTTTTATATTGCGGGTTGGTTTCCACGTTTTGCCTATATTGAACGTTTAGGCGCAAAATTTTGGCGACTTATTGAACCCCTAGGACACAAACTAATTCCTGTAAAAACACGCTTACATGCGGTGTTTTTTGGCATGGTATGGGGCTGGATGCCTTGTGGTCTAGTCTATAGTGCTTTAACACTCTCCGCTAGTACGGGCGATATTTTAAGAAGTTGTTTTAGTATGCTCGCATTTGGATTAGGGACTGTACCTGCGGTTATGAGCGTTGGTATAATGACAGGCTTCTTAACAAAACTATCTCGAATGAGCCGTTTTAAACAAATCGTTGGAGTATTACTCATAGGGCTGGCATTATTAGCAGTCTTTCCGTGGTTAAATCCCATGCGATTACATTAGTTTTATCTAAAATTAAATCATAATTAAAGGTCTAACATGATTCAATTCAATTCAATTATCGGTCAATCTCCTGCTTTTGAATCTCTTCTGCGTAGCGCAAAAGTGGTTGCGGCAACAGATGTGACTGTTCTCATTAAAGGTGAGACAGGGACAGGTAAAGAAGTTTTAGCCACTGCCATTCAGCAGGCAAGCGCTCGTGCTGATGAAGCGTTTGTGGTGCTAAACTGCGCAGCATTACCTGAAGGGATCATAGAATCCGAACTTTTTGGACATAAAAAAGGCGCATTTACGGGTGCAACCGCCAATAAACAAGGTATTTTTCAAACCGCTAATGGCGGCACCTTATTTCTAGATGAAATAAACTCACTTCCTCT
>JAGLBU010000290.1 GCA_023146575.1 Methylococcales bacterium | reverse complement strand
AATAGGTCTTGATTATGAAAAAAAATCGAAAAAATAAACGGCTGATAAAAACCCCAGTGGTTCATAATATCGTTGCCAAGTATGCGCATAAGTTTAATAGAGCGCAGGTTTTCAAAAGTAAAACCCATTATCAACGTCGTGCAAAACACCAAGGTAAGGAGCCTTTTACGCTATCTTTTTTAAAGGGTATCGCAAAAGGCTTCTCGCTTTGTTTAACGCATTGCGTTCAAATTTTCAGTATTACACCGTTTTCGGTAAGCCAGTAATAATAAAATTCCTGCAATAATCATCAACGCCCATTCTTCTGGCTCTGGTACCGAAGGAATTGCAAATGGGTTTACGGGGGCTTTTCCCTGTTCAACTTCACGCTCAAAACGATCACCCCCTGCTTCTGCTTTTTTTAAAGCCTCTTTTTGTCGATCATTCACTAAGACCAACATCGAAGAATAATGGGTCACAATGCTATTTTGCTTGGCAATAGCATGAATACGGTCAAGATTATCTAATTTTTGCATATCCATTGAACGCATAAGCCCATGAATTTTTTGAGCGGCGATAATTTTTTCCAGTTCAGGATTTTTTGTGACAGTTTCATTGACTTCAAACCAAATTCGATTTTCGGTAATTGTGATTAAATTCCGCATATTTTTAAGGTTGGCCGCCTCTAAAATACGCACAGGGTTGATTTGTAATAATGCCTCTTTTACGGTGTAACTAATGCCCCCTTTAGAGCGATAAAGTAAATCTAATACTTTGTCATCGTAGGCATACGGGAGTGTTTTCCCCAAATGTACCAACCATAAAGGTGCGGGAATATTAAGTTGTTTGGTACTGATTTCTGATACTAATTCATAACTGCCTTCATCGCTGAGTAATAATACCGCGCCGTATGGTTTAACGGTGTTGTGATTGATAAAAGCGGCAAGATGATCGGCTGTTTGACTGTTACCAAAAAAACGAGCGCTGTTCATATCTTTAAAGGCATCACATTTTTTACGACAAAAATAAAAATCTAAATTTGTTACCGAACTTTTTAATGTTTGAATCGCCTGTTGTAAAACGTGTTTGTGTTTAATCATGCTGTAAGAGCCATCAATTAACACGGCTAGAGGTTTATTAATGCTAATTTTCTCATGTTTATGTTGACGCAGAACCGCTTGTATTGATTGGGATTGTAGATTTTTAGGCGGTGTTGATGATTGGCTTGAAAGTTCAGTAGGAATCCATTGGGCGGTATTTTTTGGCGCAATTATCTTTCCATTAATACGGCGTTGGGTTTTATCATCCCAAAAAACATGACGTTTTTCTAATACGATTGGTAATGGCCATTGACCCATTTTATCAGGTAAAGTTTGATAGGAAAATTGCATTTGAAAATACGCCGCTCTTTGTTTTGCAGGGATTGGGTAAATTCGTAAACGATATTGATTAACCCCCACTTTTTCTAATAAGGCAGGATCTACACGGCGAT
Organism: Methylococcales bacterium; assembly: GCA_023146575.1. Classification (GTDB taxonomy): domain Bacteria; phylum Pseudomonadota; class Gammaproteobacteria; order Methylococcales; family Methylomonadaceae; genus WTBX01. The sequence goes on along the minus strand of JAGLBU010000290.1, from coordinate 5,426 downwards.
TAACTTCGGCTTTATACACCGCTTGCGCTGCTCCTTTTGGCGCGACACTATAGCGATACATTTTAGGTTTATTTTTATCGTCACTTAGCCATAATCCTGTGGCTACCGCATCTTTAGGCAATGCAAAATGAATGACAATTTCTTGTTGATTTGGGGTCAAATTTTTAAAAGACTCGGTGATAATAATGTTAGCAATACCTTGTTTTTGGGTAATATCAATCGTTTGATTTTCAACATGAATAAGATGACTGTTAGCGCTTAATAGACCAGCTTCATTGGTTTGATTGATATCCCATGAATGCTTGATTGCACGGAGAATAGGCTCTTTTTCTGCCTTTTGGATTGACGTATCAAAAAAGGTTTCATAATATTTTTCAGCTTTTGCAATATCGTTTTGACTGCCTTGGTAATACAAGGGGCTGGCTAAAAGTTGAAACCATGCTTGTGGAATTTGTGCCATTTTTTTACTAAAGCCTAAATATCTTTTATAGCTATATGCGATGTCTGTACTGTCTTTTGTGGTTGAAATATAACGATAGGGCATCAAATAGGTGTGTAACAATCCGTCTTTAATCTTATCTTGTTGGGCTAATAATTGAGGTTCTGCCTGTGGTTGAGACAGTTTAGCATCCAGTAACGTAAAGATTTTTAAGTGAGGTTGTTGATTGCCAACGATAAATAGGCCGATGTTTAGCACAAGAACACTTACGACAATAACGATTTTTTTTGCGCTAATGAGGGTGGGTAAAAACTGTTTAAATTGTCCAAGATATAAGCTTACAAAGGCAATCGGTAAAATTAAAAAAATCGTGGCGGTAAATAGAAAAAACAGCCCTGCAAGCCAAAATAATGGGTGGATTAAAAAAACGAAATTACTAAGCTTAAAGGGTGTGATAAAACTCCATAACTCTTTAAAAAAAAGCCCTACCATAGGCAATAAAAAAAGCCCCAGTAGCATAGAAATATAAACCCCTGTTAAGGCAATCACCGTTGAACCAGCTAAGGCAATATTATTATTGAGAAGTGTTTTAGGAAAAGTTTGATATTTATTTTGTTGCCATAAAAAATACAGCCAAATTGTCATTGCCATTAATATATTGACCGTGACCACAACCACACTGAAATTTGATTCTCGCAACGAAATAAGCTTTATAAATAAAAAGCCTAACAACGGCATTTCAAAGCCATAAAAATAGCGCAGAATGTTATTTTGATGGTCTTTAAAATTAAAAAAAACCACCGCAATAGAAATAAAGGGTAACAATGCTATGGCTATCCCATACAAAAGATAGTAAGCAGGGGTATTACTTTTGATGACTGATTCTGTCATAGGGTATAAAACATGAGGCAAAATCAAGGCCAGAGCGATCACCACATAAATAATATGCCACGACCAGAACAGTGTTTTTATACCACGTCGTTTAAAGGTTTCATTAATTTGCATTAGACAACTCCATTTGTAATTGGCGAATAAAAGGAGCGATAATTGTAGGGTTAATTGGCGTTTGCCACAAAATAGAAACCATAAGCCATTGTTGATTAGGGTTAAATAAAGCATCCAGCACCCGCGCAGAATAATCCACGGTTGTGCGGTGTTTAGACTGAAACCAATATACCCCTGTGAACAATTTTGAGGCATTTTGTGTGGATGTACTTAATGTTAAATAGCGTAAATTAAAGGGCGGCGTAAGCGTCCAAACACCTTTGTTAATAATAGTATAACCCTGACTAAGATAACAGTTTTCAGGGATATGTTGCGCGCGCCATTGTCGGCTTGAGACCAACACCATTGAGGCTTTAATTATTTTATGGTGAGCGTGTATTTCAAAGGCATATTTTTGTGCAGTTGAGCCGTTGCTATTAAAAAAATCAGTCTCTTGTGGTTTTAATTTTAGAGGTGATAAATGATACTTTATCGGGAGTTGAATTTGTATTTGGGTAATGGCTGTCGTGTTTTTTTGTAATGGTTGATAATGATGAATTGCCGATAAAATGACGCTTATTATAAAAATAGTACCGAGAATGCCTTGTGAAAAAGAGACTTCATTGGGGGTGTTTTTCAAGGTTTGGCTATTTTTAGGCACAAAATAATGCAGTAAAAACCAAATTATTAAGCTGGAAAAAATAAAGCCGAGCAGCCCTAATGATTGATGTAATAATGCCGCTAAATTAGTTTGGTTTAAGAGTAAATCCAGCCAGACTAATATGATGATTCGACCCACATTCGCGAATACTAACAAGCCAATAAAAACCCCTGCTAATCCTAACCATCGAAGCCCAATGCGATATTTTTCTACCCATGTTAATAGTAGATAAAAAATCAATCCTACCCACAAGCTTTTAATACCACTGCATTCTAAATCGACAATTGCCGCTTTATTATCTACGCTTAAAATAGATTCAAGGCTTATAATTTGGGGCTGATAAAATTGCAATAATGTTGCAACGCATTTTGCGGATAATAAACGCAAGGGAAAGCCTAAATAAACATCCAAATAATGCTCAAACGGCAATACTAAAATAATCAGTAATACAGGTAATAAAATCGCTTGCCAATGACTTTTAGCTAAAAAATGCCCACTAATACCATAGACGTATAGTAAAAATAAGATGGCTGACAGTGTATGAAAACCTAATGATGCTTCATTGATTAAGTAAAAAATACAGGCAGGTATCCACACTAATAACGCAGGATGAATTAACACAGGCGTATGAATAACGGGGTGTTGAATTTTTGAAAACCGATAAAACCCTAACCCTAAAATAGCGAGCATCATTAAAATATGCAGATAACCTTTAATCAATAACATTTTTGCCACAAACCAACTCAATATGGGCAAAAATAAAATAACCGATGCTAATGTGATGAGGCTTAAATAAAAAATAGGCAAATATAAAGATTTGTAGGGCATATTCTTGTGGGTGAACACTTTGCGAAAAAAGGGTGGTTTTATCTTTATAATAACGTAGTCAACTTTAATAATATTACTGTGCGCTAAAATTTAAAACGCCCCCAGAGACAAAAATCATGTAGGAGATAAAAAATGTTCTTAGCCATTAATAAGCAAAAAATGCTGATTTTTTTGATGTTTTCAGTGATTAGCGCGGTTATTTTAAGCATTGGCTTACCGACAAAACAGATAGAAGAACAGTTTGTAAATTTTGCGGTAAATGAAAATTTAAGTTATTTAGCCGATAGCATCAAAGATGAACCACTTGAAACCAAAGCGATTTTACTGGATTACGCCGATAATAAAGAATTAGCCTTTAAAGCGTGGTTTGCCTTAAAAAAATACCCCGATAAAGCTCAAAATATCTTTTTTTTATACGGGCAAGAAGCTGAATTTCAACAAGCGCTATTAAAATTTGGTACGGTGGTTATTCCTGTTACTGATTATTTTTTAAAAAATGACATCTCTTTGTGGAATGCTCAAAAATCGGCTTCAACCGCGTGGAATCAATTAAAAAATTGGGCAACAGGTGATAATCAATCGTCATCACAAAAAACAGCCATTAGTTTATCTTCTGAACAACGTGGCTGGTATGCGATTAATTATATTAATACCGAAGGACATAATTTTTTACGCCAATTTATTTTAGACCCACAAGGGAATGCAAAATGGATACAAACCGTGCGTTTTATGGAGGCTTTTTCAGAATTTTTTGCAGGCGGTATTCGGACTTTAGAAGAAAAAACTAAAACCGATCAAAAAATAACGGGTGGGGATCTTTTTTGGGCAAGTTTTGATGTGATTGCGATCACCAGTAGCTTGAAATTACTCAGATCAACCAAAGCGTTATCCGCTTCAAAAGCACTGCGTTCTGGGAAAAGAGTTTCTTTTATGACTAAAACAAGGGTGTTTGCCTCTAAATTTTTTAGAAGTAAAACTGCGCAAAAAATAGTGAAATTTGGCGCGATTGCAACCACGGTGTATGTAGCGGTTTCACATCCTAGTTTGATTAATAATTTATTTGAAGACGGCGCCAGTTTTTTAGGGGTTAGTCCTTTGATGGTTAAATTGGTGGCATGGACAAGCCTAATATTTTTTCTGTTATACCCTTTTACGTGGCTGTTTAACTATTTGATTAAACCTGTAATTTGGTTAATGCAAATTTTTATTGTGTGGGTGATGCATTTTGAAGCGTTTATTTCAGGGAATACCGCCTCAAGCAAACTTGAGAAAAAACGCTTAGAAAAACATGTCTAATTTTGAAACATCGGTTTTATATGGTGGTACCACAATTAATTACGGTGTTATTTTTAGCGCGCGAAAAACCTTGGGAATTCAAGTTTATCCTGATGGAAAAGTTATCGTTAGAGCGCCAAATAAAACGGATGTAAAGGTTATTTATAATCGTGTTAAACAAAAATCAGCATGGATTATTAAACAACAGAATACGTTTAAATCTAATCTCGTATTATCAACTAAAAAAACCTATCTTTCAGGTGAAAATCATTATTATTTAGGGCAATCGTATCCCTTAACTATTCGCGACGCATTAAAAGAAAAAATAAGCTTATCCGAGCGACAATTTAAAATTGAAACCCGAAAACCCGATGATGCTGACCATATTAAAAAACGTTTAAGAATGTGGTATCGACGTGAGGCAGAGCGTATTTTTACCGAACGTTATAACGACTGTATTCAGAGCGCTTTTAAAATAGGCATTGAGCATGATTTAGGGATTAATGTTCGAGTGATGTCTAAACGCTGGGGCAGTTGCAGTAAGCGGGGTAAAATTATTTTAAGCCTTAACCTGATTGCCACTCCCATCGTTTGCATTGACCATGTTATTTTGCACGAACTCTGTCATTTAAAAGAATTTAATCACAGTGCTAAATTTTATCAATTACTTAGAACGCTAGAGCCTGATTGGAAACAAAAAAGTACACAGCTTGATATGATGGGCAATGTTTATTGTGTTTAAATTGAGGTATTATTTTTGATGAAATATTTTCGGTTTTTAAAATACATCACCATTGACCCTGTTAATTTGGGCATTAAGGCTAAATTATTGGCATTACTCGCATGTTTTGGGTCTATTTTTTTTATTGCTTTATTGACTAAAATTATTTCACCGTGGGAAGGGTTCCCTATGATTGTGGCTTCAATGGGTGCATCGGCGGTGATTTTATTTTTTATTCCTAATAGCCCCTTGGCACAGCCGTGGCCTTTTGCAGGGGGGCAATTATTATCGGCTTTGGTGGGTATGGCGTGTGCGTTAAATATTTCTGAAACCTCAACGGCGGCGGCGACAGCCGTTGGTGCTTCTATTGTGGTAATGTTAGTCATGCGTTGTTTACATCCACCTGCCGCCGCGACCAGTTTAACCCCTGTTATGGCAGGGCATTCGATTACATCACTAGGGTATTCGTTTGTATTAGTGCCTGTAGCGATTAATGTTATTAGCATGTTGATGTTAGC
>JAGLBU010000029.1 GCA_023146575.1 Methylococcales bacterium | reverse complement strand
TGCCCATTAGTTTATCAGGATAAATTACATTATTTTTTAGGTTATGCCCCCGAATTAAAGGTACAAGAAGTACCTGATCCGTATTATGGAGGCGAATATGGCTTTGAAAATGTCCTGAATTTAATCAATACCGCCTCAAACGGGTTTTTACAAAATTTAAAACAAATAGGAGTACTTAAATGAAACAACTTATTATTGCGATTCAGCTATTAATGCTTAGCAGTTTATTTTTTATCTCACCTGTGCAAGCGGAAACAACGGATAAAGTAACAACGCATGTGATTATTGTGTGGTTAAACGAGGCAGGTGACGAAAAAGCCCAAAAGAAATTTGTAGAAGCCAGTAAAAAATTAAATGATTTTCCAGGGGTGATTCATCGCCATGTGGCGGTGGTTGAAAAAAGTGATAAAAGTATTGTTAATGATACCTTTGATGTCATGATTACAGTAACGTTTAAAAATAAAGCGGCGGTTAAGGCTTATTTAGATCATCCTAAACATAAAGAAGCGGTTAAGCTCTTTAAAAGCATGGCGAATCGGGTCGAAATTTACAATACTATTGATTCTTAAAGGATAACAATATGGCCATTGTCAGTAATACCATTAATTACCTTGATAAAGACACGGTATTAGAGGGTTTTTTTGCGTATGATGATGGCCTTAGTGGTATTCGTCCGACGATTTTAATCAGTCATGCGTGGGCAGGGCGTGATGAGTTTGTGGATAATAAGGCCAAAAAATTGGCGGCAATGGGGTATTTTGTTTTCGCGCTGGATATGTATGGTAAAGGCGTTTGTGGTAATAGTCTTGAAGAAAACACCGCTTTAATGCAACCTTTTATTGAGGATAGAGCTTTATTGCAACGGCGTATTCAGGCGGCTTTACAAGCATTAAAATGTACTCCTTGGGCAGATGAAACTAAAATAGTCGCGATGGGGTTTTGTTTTGGTGGCATGTGCGTGTTGGATTTAGCTAGAACGGGGGCTGATATTAAAGGTGTGATTGCCTTTCATGGTTTATTAGGCGCACCTGATAATCTTCAAGAGCAACCAATTAGTGCAAAAGTTTTAGTATTACACGGGGCAGATGACCCTATGAACCCACCTGAAACGGTGATGGCAATACAAAAAGAATTAACGATAAAAAAGGCTGACTGGCAATTACACAGCTACGGACATACCTTGCATGCGTTTACCAATCCTAAGGCGAATAATCGTGAATTTGGAACGGTTTATCATGCTGATGCGGATAAACGTTCTTGGCAAGCTATGCAAAATTTTTTAACCGAGGTTTTTAGTTAAAATTTCCAACTGCATCACAAAAAAGCCCATAGTTTTAGCTGTTTGCAGAGGGCTTTGTCTGCGAAATGAGTCACAGTTTATTGGTTTTTTCAAAAGTGCCTTGCTGACTTCATCTACACTAGAGCCGTTACACAAAAAAACATTTAACGGTGAAAAAAATGTCCAAAGCTAAAAAGTATTCACAAGCTGACTTAATTTTACTTTATGATTTAAAACGATTCGTGGGCAATGAAACCAGCCCTTTTTTAAGCGAATGGCTAGATCCTGAAAATCAAATTGAGTTAAATTCTGGCGAACAATATCTTTTTAACCTTATTTTTGCAGATGCTCAGGAAAAAATAGAGTACTGGTACAAAGAAGAACTTAAAATTAAATTTATTGCCTTTGTTTTAAAACTTGGTCATCTTGTGGATGACCCCCCGTATAATATATATTTTAAACGAACCATCAAAGCAACGGTTGGGACCCATTTATTAAAAGTAAAAACAGATTGTATGATTGCACAAGGTTTGTTTGATCAACCTTTATACCCCTATTTTCATTTTCAAGTATGGAAAAAATACTGTAATCCTGTAGGGGATCC
>JAGLBU010000289.1 GCA_023146575.1 Methylococcales bacterium | reverse complement strand
AAAGGGGTTTTAACCATTACGGTTGAACGTCAAGCGGGCGTTTATTTCACTAAAATTGATAAAAAGACCCAAGAAAAATCCTTTGTTACCGCAGGGTCTAAACTTTACCCTGCACTTTCCATTTATACAGGCTGGGATAGCACCACCGCAAAAGAAAAAGGCAGTTTCAACCCACAAGGTAACTTTTGGTCAACGATTAAATTTAAAGATGTTGTCTATTCTAACTTGGGTCAAAAAAGTATTACTTATAAAGCTAAGTTACCCGCTGGGAAATATTCGATTAATATTGGTGGAGTAAATGCGCTTTATTGTAAAGAATCAGACAGCTGTTTCAATGGTTTACATGGCTATCGTGCAAGTTTTAGCACTTCACATCCTTTCCATTTAATTAAATCTGCCGCAGGTGCGGATTCTGGTAAAAAAATGGATCATTCAAAACATGATGCTACAAAAAAACCTGCAACAACCAATGATGGTAAAAAAGCCGCTGATGACGCTGGAAAAAAAGCGGATGCTGGTAAAAAAGCCGCTGATGACGCTGGAAAAACAGTAGATCACAGTAAACATAAACCTGCCTAAACGCTCGTTAAACACTACAGAGCAAAGGGGGAAATTATTTTCCCCTTTGACTTTTAGCCCCTCTCGTTTTAAAATTTTTTTGTTTTCTCCTTACTTTTACCTTAGGGCATATAAATGGTGAATAAAAAAATTTTGAAAAACACGGCATTCTTGATAAGTACTCTATTGGCAACACCCATTATAGGTATGGCTGACCCTGTGACCTTATCCAAAGAATTAAAATTACACATTCCTGTTATTCAGTTTCAAAATCAAGAATTACAGTATTTATCAGCCGATCTTGAATACCAAGACTCTGACGCGAGTGCACCACTCTTTAAAGTCGTCAACTATAATTTCTTATCCCCCGATAGCTTGCCTCCCTCTTTATTTAAATTAGCGACTGTGACCAACGGTGCTGCCCCTGAAATTGTTGATATTAAAAATTCTGAGGCACGGTTAACCTTTGTCAGTACCATCCCTTTAGCGTGTGCCGTTATCTATGGGAAAACAATTAACTTTGGTCAAATTTCAACCGACAGCAATATGAATGGAGGAGCGATTATTAATCACAACCCTATTTTAAAGAATTTAGAAGCGAATACCGTTTATCACTATCGTGTTCAAGGCTCGGATGCCTCGGGTAAAATTTATTGGGGGCCGCATTCAACCTTTAAAACCGCAGGCTCAACTATTGATACTAATTTATTATCGTTAAATAATGGCGCTCGTATTTCAGCCGTCAGCAGTAATTTTGGCGGCTCAAATGATGGTGCGTTTGGTGCGAATAGTGCGATTGATGGTTCAAATTCAACCGCATGGTCTTCCGCAGGCGACGGAGATGATGCTTTTATTGAAATCACCCTTGCCGAGTCTAAAAACATTGACACCATTATGGTTCGTTCACGTTCAATGACCGATGGCAGTGCCAAAATTTTAACCTTTACGATTACCACCGATAATAGCGAGATTGCAGGACCATTCACCTTGCCAAATACCACCCAAGGGCATCAATTTCCCTTAAAGCGTACCACCAAATCGGTTCGTTTAGATGTGGTGACTAGTACAGGGGGCAATACGGGCGTGGTTGAAATCGTTGCTTATGAAAATGATCCTAGCCTAACCAGTAGTGGTATGTAAAAATATCGCATTAAATTCTATTTATTTAAATCGTTTGGGCTTATGAAAACTATTCTCTTTTTGTTGATAACCTTATCTTCTTTCATGAGCAACTGTCTTGCTGATGCGGATTTTAGTTTAGATGACAATCAGCTTAAAATTCCGTTTGTGCGTTATCAAGGTAAAACTTACAAGGCTAATTTAACCTTTTTACCACCGAATAAACTGCAATTAAACAGTGCTAACCCACAAGCGAATATTATTCCTACCGCAGGACTCGTGCCTGTGTATAACGATTTAAGTTTTCATCTCTCGGCGATTAATGTCGGTGATAAAAAATACAGTGTAGATGCCACTCATATTGGCAATAGTGTGTTTGAATTGAACAATTTATCGGAAGTTACACCTGTCACGGTTGGACGAACGATTTTTAATAAAAAATACTTCAGTGGTTCGGGTGTGTGTGCGCAATGTCATAATGAATTGGAAGACGATAAAGGTGAGGATGTTTCGATTGAAGCCGCGTGGAAAACCAGCATGATGGCGAATGCGACTAAAGATCCTTTTTGGCAAGCAAAAGTAAAAAGTGAACTGAATCGAACCCCACAATTAACGGCGGTAATTCAGGATAAATGTACCCGTTGTCATGCCCCGATGGCGAATGAAACCGCTCGAAAAAATAATGATTCGGTTCAAGCGGTGTTTGGTAATGGGATTTTAAACCCTGATAATCCTTATTATGATTTAGCTTCGGAAGGCGTTAGTTGTAGTCTATGTCATCAAATTTCACCGAATGCGC
>JAGLBU010000288.1 GCA_023146575.1 Methylococcales bacterium | reverse complement strand
GTGGGGTTGGTTAAGTTTGATTTTTTAGGATTAAGAACGCTCACGATTATTGACTGGGCATTGCAAACGATTAATAAACAAAAGCAAGTACAAAAGGAAGCGCTGGTTGATATTACGCAAATACCGCGTGATGACACCGCAACCTATCAAGAAATTTTTCAAACTGCACAGACCACAGCGGTATTTCAGCTTGAATCACGCGGCATGAAAGAGTTAATTGCGAAGTTAAAACCTGATTGCTTTGATGATATTATCGCGCTGGTGGCGTTATATCGCCCTGGCCCTTTGGAATCGGGGATGGTGGATGATTATATTAATGTGAAACATGGCGCAAAAGCGGAATACGCCCATCCTATTTTAGAGCCAATTTTAGAACCAACCAATGGGGTTATTTTATATCAAGAACAGGTGATGCAAATTGCGCGGGAGATGGCGGGTTATACACTGGGAGGGGCGGATATGCTTCGGAGAGCCATGGGAAAGAAAAAAAAGGAGGAAATGGATAAGCAACATGAGACTTTTGTTCAAGGTTCAATAAAAAATAATATTGATGAGTCACTGGCAACTTATGTTTTTGACTTAATTTCCAAGTTTGCTGGGTACGGCTTCAATAAATCTCATAGTGCCGCTTACGCTTTAATCGCTTATCAAACCGCGTGGCTTAAAGCCCATTATCCTGCCGCTTTTATGGCAGCGGTATTATCGGCTGATATGGATAATACCGATAAAGTGGTGATGCTGGTTGAAGAGTGTCAAGCTATGAAACTCACCGTTACCGCGCCTGATGTCAATGCGTCTGAATACCGCTTTACTACCCATGAAGATCGTACCATTATTTATGGTATTGGGGCGATTAAAGGCGTGGGACAATCTGCGATTGAAGATTTAATTTTGGAACGTCAACAAAATGGACAATACGCAGGGCTTTATGATTTGTGCAAGCGTGTAAAACTGCGCAAGGTAAATCGACGAGTGTTAGAAGCCTTAATTCGTTCGGGAACTTTTGATGTTTTTAATGATAATCGAGCGGGACATTTTGCCGAACTGCCAAAAGCCTTACGCATCGGCGATCAACATGGAAAAATGGCAGCCACGGGACAAAATGATTTGTTTGGGTTGGTTATGCACACTGAAACGTTGGAAGATAAAGAATGTTATGCAATTCCTGTTGAGCCGTGGACAGAAGCCGAACGTTTAGAACATGAACGACAAACGTTGGGGTTTTATTTAACAGGTCACCCTATTGGCCAATATCAATATGAAATAAAACAGTTTACTGATGGAAGTATCGCCTCATTACTCGCCAATGTTCAACGTGCTAAAGGGAAAATGAGTGCACGAGTTGCAGGCTTGATCTTAGACGTTCGAGTGCGGCAAACAAAAAAAGGTAAAAATATCGGTATTGTGGTCATTGATGACCAGACAGGGCGTTTAGAAGTGGTCGCCTTTAGTGAAACCTATGAAAAATATCGTGACGTTTTAATAAAAGATAAGGTTCTGGTGGCGGAAGGCAGTGTCATGATGGACGAATACAGTGGTGGCTTACGGCTAACCGCTGAAAAAATGTACACAATGGCACAAGCACGCACCGATTTTGCTCGTTGTTTAAGCTTTGAGTGGCACGATTCAACAACTCATAATTTTTCAGATTTCATTCAACCATTACAAGCAATTTTTTCCGATTATTTAGGCGGCAATTGCCCTGTGGTGATTGATTATTTTTCTAAAGAAGCCTGTACCAAATTACAACTTGGCGAACAATGGAGACTACATGCAAACGATGAATTAATTTTAAAATTACAACGCTTTACGGCCATTAAAGCGGTTGTTATGAAATATAGATAACTACAAACCATAATGTTTATTTATTTTCCATCTTGAATGTATGGGTGGGAAATAAATTTGAACCAATTTTAGTGCGTTTTTGTCTTTGAAAAAAGATTTTATTGAAACTGTGAACTGACTGACAAATTCACTAAATTCAAGCATCATAACAATTAAACTCTGTTAACTTTATTCTCAACAACTCCATGAATTTTTTGGAATAAATTATTATGAACAATCTTATTATTGAACGCCCTGAGTCACAATCTTTTCGGCAAAAATATACCTCACTGTTTTTAACCTGTGTTTTTTGGTTTTTATGGTGTTATATCTGGACACCCTTATTAGTGGTCGCTTTTGGTTTTATGAAAATAGATATTGCCATTATCGACAGTTTTAGCTTTGTCACCTTTGAGCGTTTTTTACTGAATTTACAACAATACGCTTTGTATATTTTTATTTTATGTACAATGTTTGTGCTATGGGTGGCAATGAATATCTTTCGCTTTAGAGGTGGTAATCGCTATAAATCGCACCCACCTACTGAAATAAAAGAACTGAGTCGTTACGCTAAATTAACCGAAGATTTATTGCTCAATTCTAAACAAACACAAATTTTAACGGCACGCTTTGATCAAAACAGTCAACTAATTAATTTACAACCTCTTACCAGCAACCCAATATAACATTTGCAACGTTAAAATATTTCCAAGCTCCTCAAATGGCTTGGAGATTTAAATCACCCACATATTGTTTCGATGAATTAATTCATCATCATCTACATAGCCTAAAATTTCTTCAAAATACTGGCTACTTTTTCCGATAATTTTGAGGGTTTCTTTCGCATCATAATTAATTAATCCACGCGCAATTTCTTGCCCATTTGCATCTAAACACGCCACTAAATCACCGCGATGAAAATGCCCAAAAAGGCTTTTAACGCCAATTGAAAGTAAACTTTTACCCTCTTTTTTTAAAACTCGTACCGCACCCTCATCTAAACTTAGCGTTCCTTTGAGCTGTAATTGTGCTGCCAGCCATTGTTTTCGAGCCGCAAGCGGTGCCAATGTTGAGCTTAAATAAGTCCCTAAATTTTTACCCATTAAAACAGCTTGAATCACATTTGTAATTGTCCCAGACACAATCACCGTTGATGCCCCTGAGCGCGAAGCCAATCGTGCCGCATTAATTTTTGTAATCATACCTCCGCGTCCCAAACCACTTTGACTATCCCCTGCAACCTCATCTAATAAAGGATCATCAGTTTCAGCTTGCTCAATTAACTGTGCATTAGTGTTAATAGACGGGTCAGCATCAAAAAGTCCTTGTTGATCGGTTAAAATAATTAATAAATCCGCTTCGACCAAATTAACTACTAAGGCTGCTAAGGTATCATTATCTCCAAAACGAATTTCATCGGTCGCCACCGTATCATTTTCATTCACCACAGGAATGACATTAAAATCAAGCAATGTGCGTAAGGTGTTTTGAGCATTTAAATAGCGTTTTCGATCTGATAAATCATCATGGGTTAATAAAACTTGTGCCGCATGAAGGTCGTGCTTTTGGAATTTATTTTCAAAGACCTTAATCAAGCCCATTTGCCCAACAGCCGCCGTTGCTTGTAATTCATGTAAGGTTTTTGGGCGTTTTTTAAAGGATAAACGCGCCATGCCTTCGGCTACAGAACCTGAAGACACTAAAATAATTTCTTTACCTTGTTGTTTTAACGTGGCAATTTGCGCGACCCATGCTGCAATCGCTTTTTTATTAAGACCTTTTCCACCTGCGGTTAATAAAGCACTGCCAATTTTAACCACAATACGGTTTGCGTTAACAAACTCTGCCCTACTCATCCGATATCTGGCGTTGCTCATCCAAAAAATCCATAATCGCAAACATTAACGCGCGTGTCCCTTGTTTACTAATCGCTGAAATTTGAAAAACTTTTTCGCTCCATTGCAATTCGTCTACAATCGCTTGGCAATGTGCGTCTAATTCCTCATCTAACACTAAATCGGTTTTATTTAACACCAACCAGCGTGGTTTTTTGTAAAGATCATCGCCCCATTTTTCCAGCTCATGAATGATTTTTTTAGCCGATTCCACAGGACTTTCGTCACTACCATATGGTTCAATATCAATAATATGCAGTAGTAAACCTGTGCGTGATAAATGTTTTAAAAACTGCAAGCCTAAGCCAGCCCCTTCTGCCGCCCCTTCAATGACACCAGGAATATCAGCGATCACAAAGCTACGCAAATCATCGACACTCACCACCCCTAAATTAGGGTTTAATGTGGTAAAAGGGTAGTCTGCAACTTTTGGTTTTGCCGATGAAACCGAGCGAATTAAACTGGATTTTCCAGCATTAGGAAGCCCTAATAACCCCACATCGGCAATCACCATTAACTCAAAGCGTAACATTCTTTTTTCGCCTAAAGAACCTTTGCTGAATTGTTGGGGACTGCGGTTAATACTACTTTTAAAACGGGTATTCCCTAAGCCATGAAAGCCTCCTTTTGCGACTAAGAGTGTTTCACCAACTTGAGTAAGGTCACCAATTTTTTCGCCCGTATCGGCTTCATAAACCAACGTACCAGGCGGAACTTTGACGTAAGCGTCTGAGCCTTTATGTCCCGTACAATTTCGCCCCATGCCATTTTGACCACGTTGCGCACGATGTACCGAATGATAACGAAAATCAACCAGTGTATTGACATTTTCGGTGGCAATTAAATAAATACTACCGCCATCACCGCCGTCACCGCCATCAGGCCCGCCCATAGGGATATATTTTTCACGTCGAAAAGTAACGATACCATTACCACCATCACCTGCTTCTACCCGAATTTCCGCTTCATCAATAAATTTCACTTAAGCACTCACTTTATTTTTAGACAGATCCAACAAAAAAGCCCCGTCACAAGGACGAGGCTTCTCATTTAAATTATCAAGACCACTTTACAAAGCGGCTAAGAAAATTTAAGCAGCAACAACGCTAACAAACTTACGATTTTTCGCACCCTTCGTTTGAAAAATAATCTTGCCTGTTGCGGTTGCAAATAGCGTGTGATCTTTTCCGATACCAACGTTATCACCTGCATGAAAACGGGTACCACGTTGACGAACGATGATGCTACCTGCTGGGACGGTTTCGCCGCCATAACGTTTAACACCAAGGCGTTTGGAGTTCGAATCACGACCGTTACGGGTACTCCCGCCTGCTTTTTTATGAGCCATTATAAAATCTCCTTAAGAAATTAAGCTGAAATGCCCGTAATTTGGACTTCTGTATAATATTGACGATGCCCCATTTGTTTCATGTGGTGCTTACGTCGTTTAAATTTAAGAACTTTAATTTTTTTATGACGTCCTTGAGACATCACAGTTGCTGAGACTTTACCGCCATCAACAAAGGGCTGGCCGACTTTAACATCTGCGCCTTCGCCAAGCATTAAAACTTTATCGAACTCAATGCTGTCGCCTTCGCTCAATTCTAATTTTTCTATTTTTAGGGTAGCACCTTCTTTAACTCGGTACTGTTTACCACCTGTTTGAATTACCGCATACATCCGCGTCAGCTCCATCAAGCATAAATATCTGTTTAAGTGAACAGGCTATTATATTTTTAAAACTAACATTCGTCAAACGCTAAATTAATCAACGAATTAAAGCCTTGTCGAAATACATTTTTAAAAGCATTGACACCCGATACCCTTATTTACTAGCATGGAGGATTATTTTAATGCAATCGACTCTCGGAAATGGCCTCAAAAATAACAACAATAGATTTTAATTCCATTAAAGTTTTAACCACGCAAGAAGCACTCGAAGTAGATCAACTTATTTTAGAAGAACTGACCTCAGAGGTTGCGTTAATCAATAAAATTGGGCACTACATTATTGGCAGTGGCGGCAAGCGTTTACGACCGATGGTGTTGTTATTAGCCGCAAAAGCCTTAGATAACCTTAACGAACATCATATCACCTTAGCCACCGTCATTGAGTTTTTGCATACGGCAACGTTATTACACGATGATGTCATTGATGAATCTAACATGCGTCGTGGTAAAAAATCCGCTAATGCGGTTTGGGGCAATGCAAAAAGTGTTTTAGTGGGCGATTTTTTATATTCAAATGCGTTTCACATGATGATTCGCACTAAAAATTTTGAAGTGATGGAAATTGTCTCGCAAACCACTAGCGAACTCACGGAAGGCGAAATTTTACAACTGTTAAATTGCCATAACCCTGATACCACCGAGGAAGAGTATTTAGCCGTTATTATTCGAAAAACTGCTATTTTATTTACCGCTGCCGCCCGACTTGCCGCCATTATGTCAGATGCGACCGAAGTTGAAACCCAAGGCTTAATGACTTATGGTCAACACTTAGGCATTGCCTTTCAATTAATTGATGATGCACTTGATTACACCGCTAGTAGCGCAGAAGAATTAGGAAAAAATTTAGGCGATGATTTAGCGGAAGGAAAACCAACCTTACCCTTAATTTATGCCATGCAACAAGCCAGCCCTGACCAAGCACAAATCATTATTGATGCGATCAAAAATGGTTCTCGTGATGCCTTTCAAGCGGTTTATTCGGTGGTAAAAA
>JAGLBU010000287.1 GCA_023146575.1 Methylococcales bacterium | reverse complement strand
GTGCCATCTTCCATCGGGGTGAATTTATTGAATAAAGGCGCGATTACGGTTGGGAATAACCAACTCATAAGGAGAGAAACACTGATTAATAACGCCCATGCCCACAGCCACCATGTTGAGCCAATGCTGTCCATGATCCAGAGGATAATCCAGAGTAATGGCATGCCTATGGCGAATGTGAGTCCGACGGACAGGGCTTGGTCTTTAAAAAACTGCGCTAAGGTACTCTTATTGAAGCCATATTTTTCTTCAATAACAAAGGTTTGATAATAACTCATCGGGAGTCCTAAGAGCGTTATAAGGACAAAAATACTCATAATTGCACTCAAGCCTGCCATAATCGGTGAAAATCCTGACTCAGCCCACGCTTTGAAAATAAAATCAATGCCGCCGCCTAGGGTTAATATGAGTAAAAAAACAATCCCTGTGACACTGTCAAAATCGCCGATTGTACCTTTTTCTACCGTATAATCAGCCGCTTTTTGGTGTTCGTCTAGGGAGACTTTATTTTTAAAGGCATCAGGAACATCAGCGCGATGGGCTAACACATAATTTTTTTGTCGAAACGATAACCAAAACTGGAGGCTATAAGAGATGACTAAGGCGATTAAAAAGAGAGTTGTAAAGCTGTTCATGGGCATATATTTAGAAAATTTAACAATTAGGCATACAGATTAGCCAATGCTACAATTTACCGCAACTTTAATCATTTTATGGACACTTCAATGACACAAGATTCGAGCAATCTGATCTGGATAGATTTGGAAATGACAGGGCTTGATGTTGATAATGATCAAATTATTGAAATCGCCACTATTGTCACTGATAAACATCTAAACATCCTTGACCACGGGCCTATCATGGCCATTCACCAACCCGATAAAACTTTAAATGCAATGGATGATTGGAATAAAACTCATCATGGGCATTCAGGTTTAATTGATAAGGTAAAAGCCTCTTTGATTAGCGCATCGGAGGCGGAAGCTAAAACCTTGGAATTTTTACAACCGTGGGTGGGGGCGAAAAAATCCCCGATGTGTGGAAATAGTATTTGCCAAGACCGCCGTTTTTTACATCGACTAATGCCACAACTGGAACAATACTTTCATTATCGAAATCTTGATGTCTCCACATTAAAAGAATTAGCAATACGGTGGGCACCTGAGGTTAAAAATAGCTTTGTCAAAGAAGGACTGCATACGGCGGCAGGGGATGTCATTGAATCCATTGATGAATTAAAACACTATCGAGAGCATTTTATGAAATTGCCTTAATGGGGGCATTGTTTGCGATTGCCCTTGGCGGTGCAGCAGGGGCTTTAGTACGGTTTTTAATTTCGACAGGTATTTACAACGGTTTTGGTCGTGATTTTCCCTATGGAACCCTTGCTGTCAATGTGATTGGTTCTTTATTAATGGGTTTATTGACGGCTGCATTAGTCGTCGAAAAAGTCGCCTTAGCGTCTGAATATCGCGCCGCTTTATTAGTTGGGTTTTTAGGCTCATTAACCACTTTTTCAACCTTTTCACTCGAGACGGTTTATTTACTTCAACAAGGACATTTAGCGAAAGCGGGTCTTAATGTGAGTGTCAGTCTTTTCGTATGCTTCTTAATGGTATGGCTTGGGTTACTTATTGGTCAGGGGCTTTTTTCTCATGCAAACGGTTTTTTTTATTGGCATGAATGGTCGATTCCCTATGGCTTGATGATGATTAATTTATTGGTTTCGGTCTTAATTGGTTCTATCATTGCCTTCGTGTTTCAACAAACAACCTTAGCGTTGGAATATCAGGCAGCGATCTTTTTTATCATTGTAGGTTTTTTTTTGACGTTTTCAGGTCTGTACCTGTGTTTGTATTTAGTTGAAACAGGTTTGAAATTTGAAATCAATAGTCAGCCGCTTATTTGTATTTTAGTCATGAATGTCAGTCTGTGTAGTTTGTCACTGGGGTTAAGCTTTAGACTGTTTTATTAAGCGTAAAAAAACCTGCTAGATTTTAGATCGTAGCAGGTTAGAGGTAATTGCATTTAAGGGTTTTGAATCGCGTAATCATGCAAAATATTTGTTACGAGTAATTGATATGAAAAACCTTTTTT
>JAGLBU010000286.1 GCA_023146575.1 Methylococcales bacterium | reverse complement strand
ATAGCTACTTTAAAAAGCGTATTAAAAGGGGAAAAGACGATGAAGTTTCATAAAGCTGAGATGAGGTTATTCGTTTTTTTGTACGCCTGCCTCATACGTTCTGCTTGTATGATGGTGCGTTTATTGAGTATTGAAAATAAAGGTTCTAGCCGTTCTTTATCAGCGGTTTGTGTTAATGCATTTTGAGCAGCGTTTAAAATTTCTCGTGCTTCATCGCAGGTTTTTGGGTCGTTAAAGCCTTGAATAGAAACTTGTTTGTGTTGCTGGCTATTCGGTGTTGTAGCGCGTTTATCCAGTGTATTATCTAATAATAATCCTTTTAACAACGTAAAAAAACTGGCATACAGACTAAAATCAGCACAACTATCAAAAGCTTTAAATTCTATGCGACCCTCTTCGGCTTTAACGCGCGCGACTTGGGTTAATGAGGGTGTTGAGTTTATTTGTCGTGCATTTTTGGGTAAAAAGACCATTACTGCAGGTCGAGCGCCTGTTCGATGCCATGTTCGCACTGATAAGCCCTCCCATAATTGGTTTTGAAAAAAGGGCGAACTAAAACTAAATGGCACAAGCCACGGACTGTAGTAGGTAAATTTTTTGGCAATATCAATCATTTGCTCGCTGGACATACCTACAACTGAGATACTAAGATCGGGACCATAAGTCATCATTGGAATATCAGCGGTTTGTTTTTCAGGCGATCCTAAACGCCGTTGTAATTCAAAATCACTTAAAGGCGGAACAGGGGTGAAGTGTTTTCGGATGGGATTGAAACTCACGGCAATGGGCGTTAAGCCATAGACTTTGGCTCTTTCGCGTAAATGTTGATAACTTTCAGTCAGTTCCTTTATTGCACCCTCAATGCTTTTGTGAATGGTTGTCCGAATTTCTATACCTTTAGGCGCACAACCAGAAACCTCACCTGCATCGGTAAAACGTTCATAACCTTCAATATACCAACGTTTTAATTTAATCCCCGCATCGCCAATCCGTAATTGTGGGTAGTCGCTTTCATAAAGGGGTAACGCTTCAATAATTCTGGTAAGTGTTGAAAATTCGGTATTACTAAAATCTGCAAATTGGTTGTGTTTATTTAAAAAAGCAATTTCATGCTCAATTCCATATTGGAATTCCATTGTTTATCCTTAATGAATGAGGTGTTAATTGTAGAGGTTGATATTTTTATGCAAGCGAATGAGGATTATTAATCGTGACCCATGACATCCATGAATCCTTTGTACCACGCTTATTACGGAGCTTTCCTGAAATAGTTTCCATCTCAGTATGTGGTTCAGGGAACATAAAAATAGCTCCCATTAATTTTTGAGTGTTAGGAATCCCACAGAGTTTAAAACAATCACTTGATTGTAAAACCCCACCACTTGACCAATAAGTTTGAATGTCACGGGCTTCGGCCGCTAATAAAAGGTTTTGAGTGGCAGCGCCTGCGGCGGCGATGTGTTCATTTCTAATAATTCGAAAGGCGATTCTTTTTTTCTTAGATGGTTTTGGGTTTTTTTTAGGATCAGGCAACCATGTCACAATCACTAATCCTCCACAGGCAGAGAGCATTCGCACAATAGTCGAGTTTGCATCGATTTTAGCGTCGGATTGGGTTAAAAAATGCGCTAACTTGAGGCACATCGCTTGTGACAGCGCATAAAAACGCCACGGAACAACTGAATTCATCGTACCTTGGCGATGAATCATATTGGCAGGGTAATGAAAAGGTGCCCAATTTGCGACTTTAATAGCTGCATCAACCCGTGTATTAAAATCATCAGGAATTTTGGCAGGAGAATTTAAATCCCCTAATATTTTTAAAGATTTACGTGTTTGAATGACACTATCAATAGCGGATGCAAAAGGTTGTGAGACGGAGGGAAAGCTGGAAATATTCACTAAAGTACTTTTTTAGTTGAGAATGATTCCTATTATCAACATTTATAACAATTCGTCAACTCTATTCTGAACTCTATTTTTTAATCGCCTATAAACGCGCCTTGTTGATGTTGCCACATTTGATAATAACGGCCTTTTTCGGCTAATAATTGATGATGGGTGCCTTGTTCTATTATTTTGCCTTGTTCTAAAACAATAATCCTGTCCATGCGTAAAATAGTGGAGAGTCTATGGGCGATGACGATGGCGGTTTTGTGTTTTAATAATTCAAAAATAGCGACTTGAATTTGTTGTTCGGTGACTGAATCTAAAGCGCTAGTGGCTTCATCTAACACCACAATCGGCGCTTGTTCTAAAAAGGCTCTGGCGATGGCAACCCGTTGTTTTTCACCGCCTGATAATTTAACCCCGCGTTCACCTACCTGAGTCTCAAACTGTTGGGGTAATTGTTGAATAAAGTCTAAACATTGTGCTTTATCGGCTATTTGTCTGAGGCGTTCGTCATCGACTTCCGTCCCCATCGTAATATTGTCGCGTATCGAGCGATGAAATAATTCTGGTTGCTGTGGAATTAAGGATATTTGCTGGCGTAAGGCGGCTAAGGTGAAATCATGACTGTCAATACCATCAAACGAAATTTGACCTTTCTGAGGGTCTATAAATCGAAACAATAATTTTGTGATGGAGGTTTTTCCTGAACCTGATTG
>JAGLBU010000285.1 GCA_023146575.1 Methylococcales bacterium | reverse complement strand
CGATTATCATAGCTAAAATAAATTCGATTAAAACGAATGCTCCCCTTTTTAATGGTGAGCGCTTTAGCGGAGGGTGGGTCTTGTTCAAATTCGGTATTTTTAAAGACTTCGGTCATTTCGCTGGCATCCGCTAATGCGGTAAAAAAATTGCGTAAATTACGTCCAAACTCCCATAATCTTCGTACCAACATCACTAAAATAGATTGAAATAAAACAAATTCTCCGACTTCAAACTGCCCAATTTTCCATTTACCAATCATTAAATACATGAGCAATACTTCAATGCTAAAAATGAGTATGCCTTGTATCGCAAATGAGAGAAACATTAAGCGCCATGCTTTTTTTCTGCGTTGATAGACTTTATCGGAAGATTGATCAACCCGTTGTTGTTCCCTAGCTTCCATCGCAAAACTTTTGACAATAAAAATATTGCTAATCGCATCTGAATAAACCCCACCAACATTGGAATCGGCTTTTGCTAAGGCTTCATCATATTTGAGTTTCCATAATGAAAAACCTATATTCCAGCTAAAATACACCACTACCCACGCTAAAAAAATAAACGCAAATTCGGGTTGTTGCTGATAGAACAAGGTAAAGGAAATGCCAATCGCTAAGATGTTGTGAAACAGTTGAAATAAAAACCAATCAATGATGACTTCAAATGAGCGTGAAAAACGATTCGCTTGTTTAATTAAACTGCCTGAAAAGCTATTTTCAAAAAAAATATATTTCTGTTTTTTTAACACCTCAAAGCACCGTTTTTCCAGCAAATTAATACCGCCACCTTCCACAGGTATAATGCCGATTTCCAATACTCGCCAGCTTAACCAAATACCAATATATAAAAATCCTACCATCCATAAATTTTCAAGCAACATTGCCATTGTGGAGGCTGAATAGCCTTGTGCGAGTCCGTTGGCAATATTTTTGTATAACACGGGGATGTAAAAATCAAGGATTGTTCCCGTGCCTAATCCAATTAAGCAGAGTAAAAACCACCCCTTTTTTTGCCAAATAACACGGCCGTATTCTCTAAAGATAATTTGCATTTTTAAAAGCGTTGATTGAAGTTTTTGAGAGGCTAACCTTAAAGTGTAGCGTTGAAAATAATTGAAGTTGCTACAGGGGGTAAAATAGTTGATATTTTTAGTGGGGATTTACTGAGAAGTCTCTGATTTCATCTTGAGAATTAAGTTATAGGCTAGAGTTAAATCTTCCAATATACTTTAATATTTTTTTAGGAGACTTCTATGAAATATATCTTGTTACTAATGCTGCTAATTTCCACGACTGTATGCGCTGAACCTTCCGAAAAAATGACGTTTGATACCAGTAAACAAGCCTGTACTCAATTATTTCAATCGTTAGCAACTAATATCGGTGTTGAAGGTTTTTGTAAATTAGAATCAAAACTGTCTAATAAAATTAAATTTATGTATAAAAAAGTCTGTAATCAGATATTAACCGAGGCTGAAATTAAACAATCCGCCGATATTGTGATGTCAAAATTAACCGAAACGCATCAACAAATGGGAGAAGATAAATTTTGTAAACAGTACGTTCTTGAATACGATATTTTATTAAGAATGGCAAGCCAACCTGCTGAACCAAAATAAGTGTTTAATCAGCGCTTAAGCGGTAATTAGTGATTAAACGGTGATGGTGCTGAGGCTTGATGTCGATTTTTTCTGCTCCTGCATTGGCAATTTCAACACAGATAAAGTGCTGATAATCTTCATCGTTTAAGTCGGCTATTTTTTGTGCGCCTGCTTGCCACGGATTCCAGACCACCACGTTGTTATTACCTGATGATTTAATCGTAATTTTTCGTTTAAAAATAGGGTCGATAATATTGATATGATGCTTAATATCGGTATAAATATGATCGGTTGCTTCGGAAATTTTAACGGTGTCCGTCTGAAAAGCAGGGGTAAAACGATTACCTTTATCTAAATAATTGGTTTTTTCTAAGCCAAAAATATTTACATGGCGTACATCGGCTACCTTAAAATACGTGTGCAAAGCTTCGGTGATGGAAAAGCTTTCATTGCCTGTATTTTTAGTCACCAATTCAAGGCTTAAACTGTCGCCAATAGTTATTTCTAAAGATAAATCAAACGTATAAGACCAAAGTTTGTGGGTTGATTCTGAGGCTATAAAGCTTAATTTAATTTTTGTATTACCATTTTCTAAATTATCACACGATGAAACTGTCCAAAAATTATCTCTTACAAAACCATGATCGGGTAATTTTCCCCCCTCTTTTGTTGAGGCGCTACCAAACCACGGCCAGCAAATAGGTACGCCGCCTTTAATGGCTTTTCCTTCCATAAAATAAGCATTATCACTGAGAAACATCATGTCTTCTGACACGCCTGATGGTTTATACGATAAAACTTGCCCTGCATAAATAGAAATCAACGCAGTTGCGTTTTTATTATCAATTTTGATTAAAGGTAATCCATTGTTACCTTCAATAAAAGTGATGTCGTTAATATTTGAAAACTGGCGCTTGAGTGTGTGAATATCGAGGTGTTTTTTCAAAATAGTAGGCTAAAAATAAAAGAGATTCCCCATGATAACATAGCTAAAAAGGATTGTTATCGGTGGTGTTTTTAAGGCAATAATTAAAAAATATCTTTAATTCATCCTACGCTTAATAATGATCTATAAAACGTTTTTTATAGCACTGAATAGGAATTTAATTTTGAAAAAAATCATTATAGTCGCCTTTTTTGCAATGTTTTCA
Organism: Methylococcales bacterium; assembly: GCA_023146575.1. Taxonomy (GTDB): domain Bacteria; phylum Pseudomonadota; class Gammaproteobacteria; order Methylococcales; family Methylomonadaceae; genus WTBX01. The sequence continues at coordinate 420 of JAGLBU010000285.1, read as the reverse complement.
TTGCACGTTCACGCCGATGTACGCACGGATAAAATCGAAACCTTAATGAAAACATTAGGTCTAGTAGAAATGTTTGAACAACAAATAACGATGGCAAAAGTTCGAAATGAGCAAATAGGTAAAGAGGCAATTGAACAAATTTTAACGGGTTTAAATCCACCTGCGGAGATGCAAAAAAAATTCACCACAGCTTTTAAGAATTATATGAAAAAAGTTGAATTACCGTGGACATCCGCTGAAATTGTCAAGGTTTGGGCAAAATATTATGGGGCAAATTTTTCAGAAGCCGAATTAGATCAACTGATAAAATTTTATAGCTCACCTTTAGGGAAAAAAGATGTGAGCGAATCTAAAAAAGCGATGGCAAGTTTTAGCAAAGAGTTTCAAGAAAAGAACGCTAAAATTCAATCAAAAGCGTTA
>JAGLBU010000284.1 GCA_023146575.1 Methylococcales bacterium | reverse complement strand
CCTTAGGTTTTTAACGACTAATTTATTAGTTATTTGAAGTTATAATCAATGGTGTAGACCAACGGTGGCACCAAATGCTAGATAACCTCTATCATAAATTATCAAATCATTTAGGGAGGTATGTTTCATATGTTCGGACACACATTCCCATTCTGAATAACCCTTAGGATGAAGCCTAGAATCAATCACTAAATGATTTAAAACATCATAAAAAACCGATGCCATTTCCATAGTACAATTAGCTTGCCCTTTCTTACCTTTTTGAACGCCAAAATGTGTGGTAATATCTGGCGTATTTGGAAGCCTAATTGAAGTTCCATCAACAGCACAAAGATGAAATCCCCGCCAAGTTTTTAAATGTTTAGCTGGGTCAAGTCGTCAAGTCTTTAAAAACAAAGATGGAAGTACAGGTTTACTTTATTTGATTAGCAATGATGTTGATGCAACCCAAGCGACCCTTGAAACAACCTACCAAAAACGGTGAAAAGTGGAAGAAAAATATTAAATCTAATACGGGCTTAGCAAAATCACCCGCTAGAACAGTCAGAACACAAAGTAATCATATTTTTATGTCGTTGTATGCGGGCGAAAAATTAGAATGTTTAAGCATAAAAAACGGTCTTAATGCCTTTGTGTTAAAACGTAAATTATACTTGAAAGCTCTTTGTCTGGCATTTGATGAGTTACAGATTTTAAAATTGGCTACTGCGTAATATCAGATCTTAAGTTAAGTTTATAAAGTTTTTTGTGGTGGATAAGCCGCCTTAGGAACATGCGGGAGTTAAGTCAACTATACAAAAAAGTCCCACTTAGTTTCATCGACATAATGCGATTTCATTTCTTCGGTTTGCATAATTTCAGTGGCTAGACTTTCAAGGGTTAAATCGCCTGCGGTTAAATGTTCCACCCAAAAGGCTTTTCCTGCGGCATCTGATTCTCGCCCTAACAAGCTTTTATAAAATTGCCCGACTTGTGTCGGAATATCGGCTTTGGCAATATCAAAGCCAATTTTTTGTAACTGTTCTTCTGAGGTCATAAAACTTACGGCCATTTTACCCAGTGTTAAGCCTTTACTTACCAGTCCATCAGCCCAAAATTTTGTGCCGTTAACATGCGCTTGTCGTCCAAAAATTTGTAAAAAAGTACCTGCTACTGCGCTAATTTCAGCTTTATTTTCGTATTCAATCGCAATGGTTTGATCGGCAAATTTTAAGTTTTCGATACCAATTAACTGGGTCACACTGGTCTCATCATTACTAGAGGTAATCGTAATACGTCCAAAATCTTGGTGAATTTGATAATCTTTAAGGTTGCCTTCCAGTTGAAAGGTATCTTTATCTTGTCCGCCATGTACTAAGTGCAAGCCTTTGCCAACGCTAATTAAATCATCGCCTGCTTTAGAGAAAACCTGTTGCTGTTTTTGGTTATCACCAATCATTAAGGTATTATTATGATCATCTGCTATCACCGAGGCATTCCCCGTAATTGCAGCAAAACTTACTTTTTCTAAATGCAGCTCCGTGTTTAAAAGTGCCGTTCCTGTATCAATGACCAAGGTATTAATTACAGGCTCAGCCCCTGCTTTTAAGGTGTGTTCTCCATCAACTAAAATTATTTTTTTATCAAGATTTAAACCTTCATTATTTAAGGTTATTTTTTGCTCAAAAAAGGTTTGACTG
>JAGLBU010000283.1 GCA_023146575.1 Methylococcales bacterium | reverse complement strand
TGTTCAAAGAATAAGGCGACTTCAGCGGTCGACATTTGATAAGGAATGGCTTTTTCCTCACGACTCATCACAGCAGATACTTTTAAGTGGCTGGCTTTCGTCAGTAAATAGGTGAGTGGTAACAGCCCTTGAAATTTATTTTTACGATCAACGACAATCAGGCTATCGACTACTTCAGGTATTTTCCCCCGTTTTTGTAAATAACGAGAGATGACTTCCAGCGTCACATCCCCTCGAATGGTCAGAACATCTAACGACATAACACTGCCTGCCGTATGATCTTTATACGATAATGCGGATTCAATTTGACCACGTTTAACTTTAGTAATAGAATTGAAAACTTGTGAAAGCAATGGTTCTGGCAACGCGTGTAATAAATCCAGCATTTCATCGGATTCAAGGCTTTCTGTGGCTTTTATCAGGTCTTTGCGGTCGGTAATTTTAATCAGATTAACCGCCACCTCAACGTGTAATTTAACTAAAATTTCGCCCATGACGTTTGGCGGAATCACCGACCATATTTTTTTACGTTCAAAGGGTTGTAACGATTCAATGATATGCGCCGTTTCAGCGGGGTAGCTAGAATGAATAATATTTCTAATCTCGTACATCGAATCCTTTTCCAAGAGTTCGATGACACGGGCTAGTTGATGTTTGTGGTGGTTGGGGTTAATACTTGTTGGCATAAATAAAAAAGTAATAAGTGGGGGGCTAATGTAATTCGCGGTGACGAACAATGATGTTAAGTTGTTTATTTTTAAAGTGTTCTGCTAATAAATTAGTCAGATAAACCGAGCGATGTTGTCCGCCCGTACAGCCGATTGCGATGGTTAAATAGCTTCGGTTATCGGCTTTAAATCGAGGTGTCCAGCGCTGTATAAAAACAGCGATGTCTTGAAATAAGTCATCCACATAGGGTTCGGTTTTAAAAAAGTCAATGACTTCTGTATCTGTGCCATTAAAAGCCCGTAAATGCGGTACCCAGTACGGGTTGGGTAAGCTTCTGGCATCAAAAACAAAATCTGCGTCTAATGGCAAGCCATATTTAAACCCAAACGATTGAAATTGTAGGGACAGATAACGCTCATCACGCTGGTTTATTTTACTTATAATCAGTTTTCGGAGTTGATGCTCATGGATGCGGCTGGTGTCTATTTGAATATCGGCACAATTCGCCACCGATTGTAAAATTATTTTTTCTTTATTGATGGCTTCTGTGAGTGAAATGTTGTTATTACTGAGAGGATGCGGGCGACGTGTTTGACTGTAGCGCTTAATCAGCACGTCTTCTTCTGCCTGCATGTAAACAATTTCACATTGGATGTTTAAGGCTCGAATTAATTTTAATTTTTTGTCAAAATCCGTTAATTCTGCACTTTTGTTTCGAGCATCGATTCCAATCGCCGTTTTTGCATAAAGTTGAGGCTCTTTTTGCATGACTTGATTTACAAACCGATCTAATAATACCGAAGGTAGGTTATCAATACAATAATAACCACAATCTTCGAGCGTATCGAGGGCGATACTTTTTCCTGAACCTGAGAGTCCACTTACAATTAAAAGTTTCATTGATAAATTCCATCTGTTGTCAAAAGTAATTTATCAATGCGTGCGATAAAACAGCCAGAACCCAACGCATATATGGATTCTGGCCTCTTTCTTATTACGGTCTGTGTTTACCGACTTTTTCTTTATGTTTAATAATTTGACGGTCTAGTTTGTCGACCATTTGGTCAATTGCGCTGTACATATCTTCTTGACGATCTTCTGCAAATAATTTGGCACCACTGATTTGAACGGTCGCCTCTGCTTTTTGTTCTAATTTTTCAACGGTTAAAATAACATGGACATCGGTAACATTATCGAAATGGCGTTTTAGCTTGCCAATTTTAGCTTCGATATGGGTTTTTAACGAATCGGTTACGTCTATATGATGACCTGTAATACTAACTTGCATGGATAACTCCTGTTTAAAAAATAGTCTAACGAAAAGCGTGTTATAAAAGACGCTTTCTTTGGCTTGATGAGGCGATTGACATGGCCTCACGGTATTTTGCAACGGTACGTCTTGCGACTTTGATCCCTTTTTCTTTCAAAATTATTGAAATTTTTTCATCGCTTAAGGGCTTATGTTTAGGTTCATTAAGAATTAATTCTTTAATAAAAGCTCTAATTGCGATGGCAGAACATTCGCCGCCAGCAACGGTTGAGACATGGCTGGAGAAAAAGTACTTAAATTCAACAATTCCATTGGGGGTGGTCATGTATTTTTGGGTGGTGACTCGTGAGATGGTGGATTCATGCAGTTCTAATTCCTCTGCAATATCTCGTAGAATCATAGGCTTCATCGCGACAGCGCCAAATTCTAAAAAGTCGGTTTGTTTCTCAACAATACATTTTGCAACCCGTAATAAGGTTTCGTTTCGACCTTGCAAACTTTTTATAAACCATTTTGCTTCTTGCAGATGGTTTTTCATACAGGTGTTATCGACACTATTGTCGGCACGTTTAATGAAGTTAGAATAAGTCGCATTGACTTTTAATTTAGGGGTGTTGTTTGGATTTAAGGCTATATGCCACTGACCGTTGCGTTTGCTCACAAATACGTCAGGGATAATATAGCCTGAATCAAACTCGCCTATTTTTCGACCGGGTTTAGGGTCTAAACTTCGAATTAACGTAATAACCTGTTCAAGTTGGATTTCAGTTATTTTTAAATTTTTAATTAATTTATATTTTTCTTGCGTTGCTAAGAGCTCAAGATAGGTGTTGACCAGTTCGAGCGCTTTTGCTTTATAAGGTGTAGATGGGGGTAAGGCGTCTAATTGCAAGCGTAAACATTCTTTTAGATCCGCAGCGGCTATGCCTATAGGGTCAAAGTGTTGAATTCTGTGTAAAACCGCGCTAACTTCCTCATAATCGACATCTTCTATTTGAGTCGCTAAACCTTCGTAAAGCGCATCGTGTGAAAGTGTCAAATACCCATCATGGTTAATCGCATCAATAATCGCGATAGCAATGGCGTAATCTTTTGTGGATAAGGTTGATAAGGCTAATTGTTTAAGCAAATGACTTTGCAAGGTTTCAGAGGCACTTTTTTGGGCTTCAAAATCAGATGTTTCAGCATTTGATGCGGGTAAGGTGCTTGGTAATACATCATCGTAAATATCATCCCAATTGGCATCGGTAGGCAATTCGGTTGGAATATCGCTGACGATTTCGTCACTGGTTTCTTTTTTTTCTACGGTTGGGGGGTCTTTGTGCGTTTCTTCTTCGACTTCGAGCATGATATTCGAGTCGAGTATTTGCTGAATTTCTTGTTGCAAGTCCAGCGTTGAGAGTTGCAATAACTTTATAGCCTGTTGAAGTTGGGGGGTCATCGTCAAATGCTGACTGATGCCAAGCTGTAAAGATTGCTTCATCGTTTTTTAACCTTGGATAATTAAATAAAATTATTTTTTTTCAAAGGGTAAATCCTTCGCCTAGATAAACTTTTCGAACTTCTTCGTTGTTAACAATTTCATGAGAACTGCCTTCTGCAATGACTTTACCTTCATTTAGAATATAAGCTCTATCGCAGATGCCAAGGGTTTCTCTTACGTTATGCTCGGTAATTAAAATACCAATATCGCGTTCTTTTAAATGGACAATAATTTTATTAATATCAATCACAGAAATAGGGTCAACGCCCGCAAAAGGTTCATCTAACAAAATAAATTGGGGGTTAGTCGCTAAAGCTCTGGCAATTTCCAGTCGTCTGCGCTCTCCACCTGAAAGCCCTAAGGCTTTTTGATCTTTTAAGTGAGTGATACTCAACTCATCCAGTAATTCAGCAGTGATAGTGGCAATTTGTTTACGAGTAATGTTTTTTCGTAATTGTAAAACCGCGCGTAAATTGTCAGCAACGGTAAGCTTTCGGAAAACAGAAGACTCTTGTGGTAGATAACCAACTCCAAGCCTTGCGCGACTGTGCATAGGGAAGTGCGTGACTAATTTATTATCAATATAAATATCGCCTTCATCGACTTTAATCAACCCGACCATCATATAAAAACAGGTGGTTTTCCCTGCACCATTAGGCCCTAATAACCCAACAATTTCACCTGTGTCAACATGCAGCGAAACCCCATTGACAACATTGCGTTTATTATAGGTTTTGAGTAAATGTTTTGCGATTAAGGTGGCCATAGCGCTCTATTTTTTTTTGGATTTAGATTTTGGTTGTATGGTCGTTCGTACCCGTTTTGATTTGGAGTTTCGATCGCCTGCCATCAGTACCGAGGCTTTGGTGTCATAAACGATAATATCACTGGCGGTTCTTTTGCCATCTTGCCACACTTGGGCTTTATTAATTAGGTGTAATTTTTGCGATCCAGGATAATATTCACCAATTAAGCCAAGCCCATGAATATCACCTTTGCCTTTGCCTGGGGATTGCTTAAATCGAGCAGGTTTCCCAACCGCGACCACTTTATCAATTGCACCTTCTTTGAGATAAAACGTCATTTCATCGGAGTTTACCACCAATGAGCCTTGGGTAAAAATAACATCGCCTGTGTAAACACTGACATCATTTTTTTCATCATAAGAGGCCGTATCAGAATCAATGTAAATGGGTTGTTCGTTATCATTATCAAGCCCTAGACTTAAAGGGCTGTAAAGCATGATAGACAAGCTTAAAAATAAGAGAGGTTGTTTACTTAGTATCATAATAGCTCTTTACATTTGCTAATAACTTTAATGAAATGGGTTTTTTAAAGGTCATTTGAATGCCCGTTCCTGTGGTCCAATGCGGTGGCGAGCTGATTTTTGTCCATTCAGACCCCTCAGCATAACTGTCTTTTAGTTTGACCTTTAAATTACTGGTTTCAATACCTAATTCTCTAACGCCTTCACCTTTATTACGATGAATAAAAACTTTGCCTTTTAAGAGTAAATCTTTACCATTATTGGATAAAACCCCTGATTCTGAGCGAATAACCCACGGTGGATCCTCGGAATTATAAAGCGTCATCACAGGGTTTAGCATTTTTGTGATGCCTTCATTGCTGAAATGATTCATTTCTTGAGCCGCTAATTGCGATTTCAACAAGCCATTCTCACCCATCTCTTTTTTTAGATAGCCTTTGCTAAAATAATTTGGACTATTTTGGATTGAAAGTGAATTAGGTTTGGGTTTTTCATCGTCAGGGAGTCTAAAAAACTCAACGAGCCACCATGATAATCCTGCTAAGGTAAAGGCTAAAAAATAAGGAATACTTTTTTTTAATAATACGTTATTCATAGGCGGCTTGGCTTAATTACCGTAAATACGAGTGTAAAATAGTCTCAAAACTGCCTTGCGTTTGCATAATAAAATCACAGACTTCTCGTACCGCACCGCATCCCCCTTTTTCATCGGTGATACAATCCGCGTATTCTTTAACGGCAAAATTAGCATCTGCAACCGCAATGCCTAAACTGGCGCGTTTCATTAAGGGTAAATCTAATAAATCATCCCCAACATGGGCTACTTGTGCGGGTGTTAGCTTCATTTTAGATAAAATTTCTTCAAAGGCGGCAATTTTATCTTCATGGCCTTGATAGACGTGTTGAATGCCTAAGTTTTTCATTCGCAACGTAACGGATTGAGATTTTCGCCCTGAAATAATCGCGACCTCAACCCCTGTTTGTTGCAGTAATTTTAGTCCATGACCATCTCGGGCGTGAAAAGCTTTGTATTCTGAGCCGTGTGCATCAAAAAATAAACGCCCATCTGTTAATACACCATCAACATCTAAGATTAATAATTTTAATTTTTTAATTTTGTCGAAAATTTCGGGTACATTATTTTTACAGTCCATTTAAACCACCCCTGAATGAATCAGGTGATGAATGGTTAAAGCCCCGACTAAATGTTGTTGCTTATCAACCACGAGCAAGGTCGTAATTTCTTTGTGTTCCATAATTTGCATAGCTTCTGCGGCTAAGGCTTCTTTTTGTATAAGATGGCAAGAGCTTATCATAACCGCTTGAATGGGGGTAATCTTAAGGTCAAGGGGTTTTCCTAACATGCGCCGAACGTCTCCGTCAGTAAAAATACCTAAGACCTTATTTTTTTGATTTATAATTGCGGTCATGCCTAATTTTTTAGCGCTCATTTCAGCTAAGGCGTCGCTGATGGATGCGGAGGCATAAACTGTAGGGATTTGCTCGTTTGTCTGCATTAAATCTTCCACGCGCAAGAGTAATTGTTTGCCTAAACTGCCACCAGGATGTGAAAAGGCAAAATCTTCCGAGGTAAAGCCTTTACTTTCTAATAAGGCGACCGCCAAAGCATCGCCCATGACTAACGCGGCGGTAGTACTTGAAGTGGGCGCTAATCCTAATGGGCAGGCTTCTTTGGTCACCGCAACATTAATATGAACACTGGAAAATTTGGCTAACGTTGAGTTAGGATGACCACTCATGGCAATTAAAGGCACGTTTAGGCGTTTAATAATCGGCAAAATAGTGATTATTTCGGAGGTTTCCCCTGAGTTTGATAAGGCTAACACGACATCGTTTGGGGTAATCATGCCTAAATCACCGTGACTGGCCTCACCCGAATGAACAAAAAAAGCAGGTGTGCCTGTGCTGGCGAGGGTGGCGGCAATTTTTCGAGCGATATGGCCTGATTTTCCTAAGCCTGTCACCACGACACGCCCCTGACATTGCAGAATAAGTTCGCAAGCATTTATAAAATTTTGATTAATTTGCTGCGTTAGTGCCATGACTTCGTTGGCTTCTGTCTCAATCACTTGTCGGGCTAAAATACAGAGTTTTTGAAGAGAATCACTGGACATAGATAACAATATTGAAAGCCTTTAAGCACTAGAATTTAGCAAATATTATGCCATAATTAGGGCTTTTATGTCGCTGTCAAAATAACAATCGTTTGACTTCATGATCGAAACTCATAGAAAATAATCCTTTTTTATTTGACCCCTACTGATTGCGTGGACACTGATACGGCTATTGTTTCAATCCGAAACCTGACTTTTTCCCGAGGAAATCGAAAAATATTTGATGATATTTCCTTAGATATTCATCGTGGTAAAATTACCGCGATTATGGGGCCGAGTGGGACAGGAAAAACCACCTTACTCAAAATAATCGGCGGGCAACTTCGACCTGAAAAAGGAACCGTTAAGGTCAATGGGCAAAATGTACACCAATTGTCACTTAAAAGTTTATACCAACTGCGTAAAGGTATGGGGATGTTGTTTCAAAGTGGCGCGTTGCTGACAGATATAAATGTCTATAATAATGTGGCGTTCCCTTTACGAGAACACACCCAATTAAATGAATCAATGATTCGTTCCTTAGTGTTGATGAAGCTTGAAGCGGTGGGATTACGAGGGGCGAGAAATTTGATGCCCAGTGAATTATCAGGCGGAATGGCACGGCGGGTGGCGTTGGCAAGAGCGATTGCGTTAGACCCGATGATGATACTCTATGATGAGCCATTTACAGGTCAAGACCCCATTTCGATGGCAACCTTAGTGCAGTTAATTAAAACGTTGAATATGACGCTGAAACTGACCAGTATTATTGTGTCGCACGATGTTAAAGAAACCGCCGCGATTGCGGATTATATTTATGTTTTGTCACAAGGGAAAATTATTGGACAAGGCACACCTGAGGCAATTGAACAATCGGATTCAACATGGGTACAACAATTTATGCATGGTAATGCGGATGGTCCTGTGCATTTTCACTTTCCCGCAATACCCTATGCAGAGGATTTATTTTCATCGGACAACCCACAATGATTGAGTTATTAAGGCAATTAGGTGAAAAAACTCGCCATAGTTTTGCCAAATTAGGGCGCGGTAGTTTCTTTTTAATGCAAATTATCATGGGAACTATGGATGTTTTACGCCGACCCGCCTTGTTGAGCAAGCAACTGTATTCTATAGGGGTATTGTCATTTTTTTTGATTAGCATTTCAGGCTTATTTGTCGGCATGGTATTAGGGTTACAAGGCTATTATATTTTATCAAATTTTGGGGCAGATGAAGCCTTAGGGGTGATGGTTGCTACCTCTTTAGTCCGAGAATTAGGCCCGGTGGTGGGGGCGTTATTATTTGCAGGGCGCGCAGGATCCGCTTTGACGGCTGAAATCGGCTTAATGAAAGCCACCGAGCAATTATCAGGCATGGAAATGATGGCAATCGACCCGATTAAACGCATTATGACTCCCCGATTTTTAGCAGGTATTATTTCATTGCCCCTGCTGACGGCATTATTTAGTAGCGTTGGTGTCTTAGGGGGACATCTCGTTGGGGTAGAAATGTTAGGCGTTGACGAAGGGTCGTATTGGGCGCAAATGCACGCAGGGCTGGATGTTTATGACGATATTTTAAATGGGGTTATTAAAAGTGTTGTTTTTGGTTTTGTCATTTTATGGATTGCTTTATTTGAAGGCTATGATGCCATTCCAACCTCTGAAGGGGTGAGTCGTGCCACCACGCGAACGGTTGTGAATTCCGCTTTTGCTATTTTAGGGTTGGATTTTATTTTGACTGCGCTTATGTTTGGAGATATTTAATGGGAAACACTGTAAAACAAGACACCTTAGTCGGGTTATTTGTCGCCATTGGCATTGGCTCACTTTTTTTTATGGCGATGCAAATCAGTAATTTCAGCGGTTTTAGTGATGAAAAGAGTTATACCATTAGCGCCGCTTTTGAAAACTCAGGGGGCTTAAAAGTAAAATCCCCTGTGGTAGTGGGTGGTGTGCGAGTTGGGCGCGTTATTGCGATCACGTTGGATCAAAAAAAGTTTCAATCGGTCGTGAAAATGAAAATAGAAGCGCAATATAATCAATTGCCAGAAGATACCACGGCGAGTATTTTTACCGCAGGTTTATTAGGCGAGCAATATGTCAGCTTAGAACCAGGTGGTATGGACGATTTGTTAAGCGATAATAGTATGATTGAAATCACCCAATCGGCATTAGTGTTAGAAGAAATTATCGGGCAATTTTTATTTAAAGATAAAGACGCTGACAGCGCTAAAAAAGAATAGGATGGCAGATTTAGAGATTCATGTTTTAAATAAAGAACAGGTTAGCATTCAGGGCGATTTAACCTTTGCGACGGTGAATGCTACGATTTTGAAAAAAATTGATTTTAGTCAATTAAAACAGATTAATATTGACTTAGCTCAGGTTGAGAACAGTGATAGTGCAGGACTCGCGTTAATGATTGAATGGATAAAGCTTGCTAAAATAAACAAGGCAACCTTAGGTTTTAGCCATATTCCAGCGCCATTATTAACCTTAGCGCAACTCAGTGGTTTAAAAAATAACCCTCATTTTAGCGGGTAAAAAATTTATCATCTTGCAGGATATGCTAAAAATATATTAGAATATCCAACTGCATTACGAGTGTTAAAGTATTAGGAGAGATGGCCGAGTGGCCGAAGGCGCACGCCTGGAAAGTGTGTATACGGCAACGTATCGAGGGTTCGAATCCCTCTCTCTCCGCCATATTACTTGCTCGCCTACATTAACCATCCCTCGCATATTTCATTTATCACGTCTTTTTAAACACAACCCCTTGTAACCATGCACCGCCTACCATCGCTCCTACAAAAATAACAGGGTCTAATAAATCCAAGCCTAAACTTGCAATGGCAGGGCCTGGGCAAAATCCTGCTAACCCCCATCCAATCCCAAATAGTATTGCCCCTATAATTAAAGGTGTATTAATATCGGTTCGAGTGGGTAATCGAAATGTTTTTTCTAAAATAGGGGTATCGCGTTTCATAATAAAATGAAAACAGCTCATGGTGACCAATAAAGCGCCTATCATCACTAAAGCAAGACTAGAGTCCCAATTTCCTGTGACATCTAAAAAATTAAGGACTTTATTTGGATCAATCATTTTAGAAAGAGCCAAGCCAATGCCAAAAATAAGCCCTGAAACTAAGGCAATTAAATTTTGTTTCATAGGCTTATCCCGATTAAATGCCGAACGATAAAGACGGTGATCGCGCCTGAAAGCATGAAGGTAACGGTAGCACTGATGGATCGAATTGAAAAACGTGCAATGCCACAAACGCCGTGACCGCTGGTACAACCATTGCCTAGTCGTGTGCCAAATCCAACTAAAAATCCTGCGGGAATTAATAACGCTAGTGGAAAATCACTGCGAGGTGACCATGATTCAGGAAAAACGGTTAAAAAGGTGGTTGCACCAACCATCATGCCAACCACAAATAGGACACGCCAGAGCCAATCGCCTTTTTTAGGGGGCATAAGTCCTGATAAAATACCGCTGGTTCCCATGATTCGACCGTTAAATAACAGCATTAAACTCGCCCCTAGTCCAATTAACATCCCGCCAAAAATAGCCGAATAAGGTGTAAAACTTTCCATTAAAACTCCACGCAATTTGCTCAAATTGAGAAAAATGGGACATTATACAAAAAAACATCACAAAGTTTGATTATTATGATTTTCTAACGTAGTAAATAGAAAGTTTTTAGTGGCTTAAAAAATAAATGGCTAGGTAAATCGCTCGCAATAAATAGCGTTTGAATCAATTCCTTGTTGCAACGCAATGTTTGTTGACGCTTCGACTAATTTAGGCGGGCCACACAAATAAAGATCGGGTAAATGTTCAACTTGTTTTAAATAATCCCCTAAGGCATCGGCAGGCGTGCCTTTAAAACCTTGCCATTGATCGCTGGCATTCCAAACACATAAAGTGACGTTTAATTGCGGTAAACTTTGTTGAATTTCAGATAATGTTTGTCGGCAAAAAATTTCTTGTTCACTGTTTACCCCGATAAAAAGTTGGGTCGGATGATCTTCGCCCCATTCTGCCATTCGT
>JAGLBU010000282.1 GCA_023146575.1 Methylococcales bacterium | reverse complement strand
CAAGTGGTTTTTATGCAAAGGTCTCGTAAATGAAGGTTAACGCAGTATTATATTGCCCCTGATAAAAGTATTTTCACCCTCATCTACGCCTATTTTTTTATTATTGCTAAAAGAATTTCCAAAGACAGAGGTGTTGCTTGCAACGGCGGCTTGCCCTCTTGGGAAGTTACAAGTGCTAGAGTTTTCACCGCAGGTGGTGATGCCAGACTCTGCATTGTTAAATAATTTATTATTGGAAATCAAATTATCATCACCTTGCACCTCAATCCCTTCTTTACCGCTGTTCATGATTAAATTATCAAGAATAACATTATTGGTTGAAAGCGGCGGTGTCCCATTTTCAGGAGTGGGTTCTTGTACAATGATAATGCCATGTAAATTCGCATTCATAATTTTATTTTTATAAATCAAAGCCTTACTAGTTGGAATGTGGATATTATCATCATACCCACCTAAAAATTCGTTATTTTTGATAACCGCGCGCATGGCACGCATGACTAATATACCAATTGCAGGTGGAGGCGGTGTTTGAGCGTTACTTTGACGCAACCGTTCCACATTTAATTGCATTAAAATCGCATTATCAGCAGGAGGACGGACAAATATACCAATATCATGTTTGGAAACATCACCTTCACCGTGTAAAACCGTAAGGTCTTTTATCGTGACCTTTTTAGCAAACACATCAATGATAATATCGGCAGGAACACCTGCGGGCGCTTCCACACCTTCAATCCCGCCCGATGAGGTGATAATGGTATTTAATTTTCCAGACCCTTTAAGAATTAAGCCTTCTTTATTCGCAGGAATATTGAGATTTTCTTGATATGTTCCTGCTTGAATACTGACACTATCGCCTGTTTTGGCTAGATTAATGGCGGTTTGAATGCTTGCGCAAGGTTGAGTACTACTGCACTGCTCACCCACGCCCTTATTTGAAACATAAAATTCTTGTGCTGAAACGATTGAGCTGATGCTTAAGGCGAAGATGGTAATGAGCAGCTTTCTGTTCATGATGAAAATTGTGAGAGATAAACTTTTATTTTTCATAAATTATCCTTAAAAGTAATTAAAATAGAGTATGTTGGCATACTCTGTTTATGAGTCGTTTAAAAGGCTAATTCCTTACAAAAAGATATTTAAAACGATGTATTTTTTGGATTTTCCAGATGAAAAGATGCGTGAATATTTAGGTATAATGAAAGGAAATTCAATGATCTAGATATTGGATTTGTATCTCTAAAAATCAAAGATGAATGTACGCAACGAATGCCTCAGTCAACCGCTAATGACACAATTTTTTCAAATTCATTGATATTTTTGGTTTTGACAACGCCATTAGAGGTTGTCATGAATTGATAATTTACTTAAACCCACGAAGTATTAAAGAATACCTAGGGTAAGGTTTATTTGATGTGTTAGATGATAATGGTCATTGGAAGTAACATTTTTAGGCGATAAAATAGCAAGATATTTATCCAGCCTAAAGCTCGTTGGGGTTTAGTCTTAAACCTTTCAAAAAAATAAATTTTTTTATTTTTAAGTGTTTACGCTTATTTTTGTAATGGTATACTTAACTTACATCTTTCATAAGTAAATCTTTTTTGAGGCGCTTATGTCTCATTCTTTGAAGCTCAACCCGTTTGAGTAACTATAATTAAATGACCTATTTGCTCGTTTATCGGGTAAATTTATTATGACCTACAGCAAGGTCACAGGAGAAAAATTGATGGTCAAGGTCGATAAACCTCTGGGTATTACTGAAGTTGTCTTACGCGATGCTCACCAATCTATTTTGGCGACACGGTTGCGCGTTGAAGACATGTTACCAATTTGTGAAAAGCTCGATAAAATTGGCTATTGGTCGATTGAATCTTGGGGTGGTGCGACCTTTGATGCTTGTATCCGTTATTTAGGGGAAGACCCGTGGGAAAGATTACGCTTACTTAAAAAAGCAATGCCGAACACACCTCAGCAAATGCTTTTTCGAGGGCAAAATATTTTAGGCTATCGTCATTATGCCGATGATGTGGTGGATAAATTTGTTGAACGCTGTGTCGTTAATGGCATTGATGTTTTTCGTATTTTTGATGCGATGAATGATATGCGTAACATCGAACGTGCGGTGAAGGCAGTATTAACGACTGATGCACATGCGCAAGGTACTATTTCTTATACCACCAGCGCGGTTCACACAACCGCTAAATGGATTGAGCAAGGTCGTAAAATTGAAGATCTTGGTGCACACTCGATTTGTATTAAAGATATGGCAGGATTATTAACCCCCTATGACGCTTATGATTTAATTAGTCAGCTTAAAAAAGCGGTGGACATTCCGATTCATTTACATTGTCATGCGACCACAGGCTTAAGTGTAGGCACTTATATAAAGGCAATTGAAGCTGGAATTGATAATGTTGATACCGCTATTTCATCCTTAAGCATGACCTATGGACACACTCCAACTGAAACCATTGTCGCAAGCTTAAATAATCAGCCACGCGATACAGGGCTGGATTTATTTAAACTTGAAGAAATTGCGCATTATTTTAGGGGTATTCGCAAAAAATATGGCCAATATGAAGGCAGTTTAAAAGGGGTTGATGGTCGAATTTTAGTCTCGCAAGTACCAGGCGGTATGTTGACAAATATGGAAAGTCAGCTTAAAGAACAAGGCGCGGCGGATAAGTTTGATGAAGTTTTAAAAGAAATTCCGCGTGTACGAGAAGATTTAGGTTTTTTACCCTTAGTAACGCCAACCTCGCAAATTGTAGGCACGCAAGCGGTGATTAATGTTATGGCAGGTGAGCGCTATAAAACTATTACCAAAGAAACCGCGGGGGTTTTAAAAGGTGAATATGGCGAAACGCCTGCGGCAGTCAATGCACAATTACAACAACGAGTTTTAAAGGGTGGAACGCCGATTAGCTGTCGGCCTGCGGATTTAATTAAGCCTGAAATGAACCAATTAATTGCAGAAGTAGTCGATAAAGCCAAAGCGGAAGGAATCGCTTTAGCCGATAATGTTGAAGAGGATGCCTTAATTAATGGTTTATTTGCCCAAGTGGGTTGGAAATTTATCACCAATCGCGGTAATCCTGATGCCTTTGAGCCTGCACCACGCACAGAAACAACACTAGCGAAAACACCTGCAAAAACTGCTATTTCAGCAACCGAAAGTTATACAGTTAATGTTGATGGCAAAAATTTTAATGTGGTTGTTGGGG
>JAGLBU010000281.1 GCA_023146575.1 Methylococcales bacterium | reverse complement strand
ACAAAAATATTATTTTCAGCACAAAAGGCTTTCATCTTTCGATTGCCTTCGGCGGTTAATTTGGCTTTTAAACTGTCGGCACTGTAATAAAATCCCGCATGTAAAACACCACTGTTTCGACCACTGGCATGAACCGCGACATCGGCTTCTTTTTCGATAATCACAATTTTTAACGCTTTATTTCGTTGGATTAATTCATGAGCGATGGTCATTCCAATAATACCCGCGCCGACAATTAAATAATCAATTTTCGCCATTATCGAACCTCCGTCATAATAAGATTTTTCACATAAAAATACAAAGGTCGTGCGCTTACACTCGGCAAGGGTTGAGCGCTTTCCTCTGAAACAAAATGGATGGTATTTTTACCCACCTGTAATTGAAAGGAAACCACGGTTTCTTGATCGCCTTTATTTACCGTAATAATATGCTGTGTGTTTATGTCTTTATAAATCGCAATTTTAGTGTTTATTTCCTGCTTACTTGAAAAGGTAAACCGTAAATGAACCACAATGTTTTCTTTTGCTTTATTTTCAATGATTAACTCGGATTTTTTATCACTCCAATGCCATTTATGAGCGCCACTCGCCTCTTCCAAATAAAAACCTGTGCTAAAATTATACTCAAAGCGATCAGTATAAATTTTGCCTTTTTGCATCGGTTTTGCATACACTAAATGACTGTCACGCCCACGTATTTCTTGTTGTACCGACAGACTATTTAAACTCACACCTGTTTCGGTAATCAATAACGTATCTTTAATCCCCTTAAGCCGAAAGGGGAACGATTTAAACCCCGCCAACGATTCATAGGTCAAAATATTAGTGTCACGCGCCACTGCCACTAATAAAAAATCATTAATTAAGCCCGAATTATTTTGAAGCGATGCAAAAACGCCAAAAGCATCAATCGTATTTTTAGGTTTAATCAGTTTTAACACATAATCATTTTTTGAAGGGGTTTGTGGTAACGCGCCCTCTAAAACCTGAATATGTTGCCCTGTTTTCATTAAAACATAGCGATCCCAATAATCTGAGCGCTGGTTTGGCAACGGTTTATAACGATCAACCGCTCCAATCGGGGTCATTAACCCCTGCGTATAAATTTTTGAGCCCTTGTTAAGCGCCAAAAATTCGTCAGTTTTAAACAGTTTATGCATTAACTCCCAGCGATAATGCGATTGTTTTTTTAAGTTAAACACCGCTTCATTACTAATCGACACAAAGGTGGAGATAAAAAATAAAAATAAAATCACTACACCTAAGCCTATTTTACTTAAGTAGGTTGGACGGTCAAACCATTGCAACTGTTTTAGATAGACAAGAAATAAGGTTAATAAAATCACCATGCCAAAATACGACATATAGGTGCCAACATAGCCTTTACTGTTACCAACTATTGCCCATTGTTGATATTTTCCGACCAAAGAATGCAACGCATTCGGGACAAATAACAATAACACTCCAAAAATAATAAGGAAGATGGTGGTTTTTTTAGTGAGAACCTTAATTTTTTTTAAGCTTTCAAACGCCACCCAACTAAATAATAAATATTTAATAATCCAAAGAACGTTCATTTCATCAAAATTAAATATTAATATTTTGACATTTTTTATAAACTTTGACAGCGGATTGATGGATAAATTAAAGTCAAATGGATAACTCAGTACATTATTAATATCACTCAGTCCTGTGGCAGTATGTGAAAAAAACAAGGCACTTGGAAACGTGTATAAGCTATAGGCTAGTAAGGTTTGAATGGCATTTAAAATCGAAAAACCCTGACTATCCACACTATTGCCAACATAGATGGAGCTGTACATCAGCCGAAAACCCACGTAAAAAACTAAATAAATTCCTGCAAAAATGAAATGATATTTTAAATTATAAAAAATAGGCTTTTTAAAAAGCAACTTTGAAAATAAAGCGTAAAAAATAAAAAACAAAAAGAACATTTCGCTGATTTGCAAGGTTAAAGCTAGTAACCCTGCACTGATGAGCGCGTTTTTTCGTGTTTTTTCACAAAAGGAATGCAAATGCAAAGAACCTAAAAACATCGAAAAGGCCACCGTATAAATCAAAGGCGATGATGTCAGCAGAAAATGATCCCATGAGTCTTGCAAAAAGGTCACAAAAACAATTATAAAGAGAAAGCGATAATATTTTTGCTGGGTTATTTTTTCAATGAAAAACCCCACATAAAATATATTTCCTAAAATAGCGGCAATAGAAATAAATTTAATGAATAAAAAGTTTTGAACGAGGTAGGATATTTTTATAATCAGCCAATGAAATAATAAAAACTGAATGCGTCCTTGCTTGAAGGCGTTGCCTTTAAAGTCTGACCAGCTGTTGTAAACCTGATTAAACGCATCGTCATTGGTGCTAACTCCTAAACTCAGGTATGGGAAAAAAAATAAAATAATCGCGAGTAATAGCACCCATTCTATGGTGCGATTTTGGGTGGTTGAATTCATGATAATTAGTCGCGCAAACTGATAATAGACCAGTTTAATTCCATCGCAACCGCCTGTAATTTTTCATCAGGATCAACCGCAACAGGGTGATCGACTTTCTTTAATAAGGGTAAATCATTATGGGAATCACTGTAAAAAACACTCTCATCCAATGTCTCCGAGGAATTTTTTAACCATTGATTTAATAAAGTAACTTTTCCTGCTTGAAAACAAGGAATGCCATCGACACGACCTGTATAAGCACCGTTTTTTAATTCTGGAGTGGTGGCAAGTAAATGCTTAATTCCATAAAGGTTAACAATGGGCTCGGTGATAAAACGATTGGTGGCAGTAATCACTAATAAGGTGTCACCTTGTTGGCGGTGCTTATCCACTAACGTTTGGGCTTTATCCAGTAAAAACGGTTGGATGGTTTCTTTAATAAAAAGCTTTCGCCATTTAAAGAGTTGTGCCACAGGATGCTGTGATAAGGGTCTCAATGAAAATTGTAAAAATTCATCAATATCCAAACTGCCTTGCTTGTAATCGTCATAGAACTTAGCATTAGCGGCTTCATAATGTTCTTTATTAACAATGCCTTGGTCAACTAAAAATTGCCCCCAAAGATAATCGCTGTCGTTACTGATTAAGGTATTATCTAAATCAAAAATGGCTAAACTCATTTAAAAACCTGTGTTATAAAAATAAAAAATAATGGGCGTAGCATCGTAACCCTATTTGTGGAACAATAATGCTATCAACTTACCCTTTAGCTCCATTTTTATTTTACCATTGCGTCTTAATAAAAACAGAGGTAAACAATATAAAATAAGGATTAACATGATTGATTCTAAAGGCTATCGCTCTAATGTCGGCATTATCCTTTGCAACGATGATGGCTGCGTGTTTTGGGCAAAACGAAAAGGACTAAACTCGTGGCAATTTCCGCAAGGGGGAATTGATCAGAATGAAGACCCTGAAACCGCTATGTTTCGAGAACTGTGGGAAGAAACAGGCTTGCAATCAACACATGTCCAAATATTAGGACGAACGCGCTATTGGTTACGCTATAACTTACCCGAACATTTAATTCGTAAAAATTCCCAGCCGCTGTGTATCGGACAAAAACAAATTTGGTTTATTTTACGACTAATTTCATCCGACTCCCATGTTCGTTTTGATTGCAGCCCTACCCCTGAATTTGATAGCTGGCGCTGGGTACATTATTGGCATCCGCTCAAATATGTCGTCTATTTTAAACGCAAAGTCTATCACCGTGCGATGGCTGAATTAGGCGCGGTTTTAGTGCCTGAAAAAATCCCCGTTCGAGCCGATGGTTATTTAGCCAAAAAATCGTATACTCGAACGCCCATATCTTCAAAAAAATCATTATCATGAAAATATTTAATACCGATCACAGATTAGGTTTTATAGGCATTGGTTTAATGGGCAAACCGTTAACTTTACGTTTATTAAAAGCAGGGTTCACCGTTAATGTTTGGAATCGAACCGTTGAAAAAATAGACCCCGTGGTCTCAGCGGGTGCAATTGCACAAAATTCCATTG
>JAGLBU010000280.1 GCA_023146575.1 Methylococcales bacterium | reverse complement strand
AAGGCAATGCCTTGTTTGACGTAATGTTGTGCATGTTGGCGTTTTAACGGGAAACTGGCTACGCCTAATATTTGTTTAACCTCACCTAAGCATTCAGGAAAAGCGGCAGTTAATTCGTGTAATAAAGCGGTTTTAGACAACGATTTTAAGCGCCTAATTTCATCAGCAGAATGATACCAAACAATTGAGCCATGATTACCCGAAAGCGGTAAAAAAGCTTGAGGGCCTGTGGGGGTGAAACGTTGCCATGTAATGTCTTGCTGAGCATAATCGGTTTCAATGTAAATCACCATCGCGTGTTGTTGATAATCCCAACTAGTGACCCCGAGTCCTGCGCTTTGGCGGATACGAGATTGTCCACCGTCGGCGGCGACTAAAACTTTGGTGGTTAATTGCTGACCGTCATCTAGTTCTAATCGGGTTTCGGTTAAGGAAGAATCAATTTCTTTAATGCCGATGGGGGCAAAAAGGGTTATGTTATCAAATTGTTGCAGTCTTTCTAATAAAGAGAGTTGAGTGATTCTATTTTCAACAATAAAGCCTAATTCATCGTGATTAATATCATCACTGCAAAACTCGGTATCGCCTGTGGTTTCAAACACACGCATGCGTTTAAAGGGGCAATAACGGCGTTTTAAAACCCCGTCCCATGCGCCAACAGTTTCTAAAATATTTTTAGAGGCAATACTGAGTGCTGAAACACGTAAATCGTGTGCTTGATTGTCTGAAAAATCGTGCGGAATATTTTTTTCTATGATACCAACTTTGAGAGGGCTATTACCAAGACCACACGCTACCGCGGCACCAACCATGCCCCCGCCTACTATTATAATATCGAAATTTTCAGTCATTTGAGTTCATTTAGGTTAAGTTTTTGAAAGGCGTATTCGTTTTATCCATTTGTTATATAATGTGATAAAATTGGAAAGTTTCGCTCTAAAAAATCCATCTTGAGATAGGTGAAAACCTAATTCTCATTGCTTTAATTATAAAAGACTCTTTGGATCGCTCTATAATGCCAGAACTTTCTGGTCTCGTGTGAAAAAACATGACGCAGTTCGCTAATGATAATAGATAGTTTTGATAGAATTAGGGAAATATGATTAACCATTTTCAAAAGACAGACACTCAAAAAATGCTTTATAACGCTGAATTATCGCAGGACAGCTGCGGAGTAGGGTTCATTACCCGCAAACAAGGTCAACAAACGCATGATGTTTTATTAAAAGCTCATGAAGCCCTATGTACGATTCCTCATCGTGGAGGCATGAGTGCCGAAGGCATTGGCGATGGTGCGGGTGTTAATATTGATTTGTCACTGAAATTTTTCCGTAAAGTCACGAAAAATAATACCCTTGAATTGGGTCAGTTTGGGGTGGCTAATTTTTTCTTTCCAGAAGATCACGATCATTACGATTCAGAGGCAAGAGTTCTCGTTGAAAAATATTTAAAAAAACACAAATTTTTAAATATTGATTGGCGTAATGTGCCTGTTGATTTTAAGGTTATTAACCCCGCCGCTGTCAAAGCACAATTACCCATCAAACAGGTTGTTTTTACACGTCCTGAGTCTTTAAAAACCGCCTCGCACGCGGCATTTGAAAGTCTTATTCAATCGGTGTTACTGGAGATCGAAGCCGAAGGGTTTACCAATGAAAATTTACAAGGGTTTTATCCTTTGTCGATGAGTTCGCGGACACAAGTGTATAAAGCCCGTTTAAATTCCAATGAAGTTATTCCTTACTTTATTGATTTATACGATGTTGATCATGAAATTAGCACTTTATTTTTTCATACTCGTTTTTCGACCAATACCGAACCTGCGACTATGATGGCACAACCGTTTCGGTATATGTCGCACAATGGCGAATTGAACACGGATAAAAAGAGTCGTTTAAATGAAAAGGCGATTGCCAGTCATCACAATAAAGCTATTGTTTTTCCGAAAGGACAATCCGATTCAGGGCGTTTAGATCAAACCTTAACGCGCCGTATTAATGAAGATGGCTTGGATATTGTCACGGCTATTTTAGCAATGATGCCACCCGCGTGGGAAAATGACCGTTCATTATCTGAAGGGGTTCGTGCGATGCTGGAATACTTCAGTTTGTATGAAGAGAAAAATGACGGCCCTGCGGCGATTATTTTTAACGATGGTATTCGAGTGGGCGCACGGCTGGATCGTTTGGGCTTACGACCATTACGAACCATTGAAACCGAAGACTATTTAGTGGTGATGTCTGAAGCGGGGCAAATTGATTTTCCACCAGAAGCGGTTTTAAAACGCGGACGAATTGAAGCGGGCGGTATGTTGTATTTCGATCATGAAACCCAGCAAGCTTATGACAGCCATCAAGTGATGGAAAAACTTGCTCAAGAACAAGATTATAAAAAATTATTGGAAGACAGCTGTGTGCATCTATCGGAGCTGGATCAAGTTGCAGTCTCTGAAATTGATAATAGCCATAGCTTGAGCGTTGAACAACAGCATACGGCGTATTCTTTAAACCAAGAAAGCTTTAAATTTCTTCTTGACCCGATGTTACAACGGGGCTTAGAAAAAGTCTCTGCGATGGGCTATGGTCTCACGCCGAATGCGTTATCTGGTGCTGAAGGGGGAATGTCGCGTTATTTTAGTCAACGATTTGCTCAAGTGACCAACCCACCGTTGGACTCATTGCGTGAAAGTGACAGCATGACATTACGGGTGGCATTAG
>JAGLBU010000028.1 GCA_023146575.1 Methylococcales bacterium | reverse complement strand
GCAATGGCAATAATATACCCGTAAAAGCTTAATGCGCCGATGAATGCTAGCCAGCGTTTTAAGCCTGTCATCCGCATGACCATCACCCCAAAGCCTATATAAATTAACAAGGCGATAAATTTAGCGATAATCCAACGAAAATCGCCTTCCATCCATTGGTTTTGAATCACTAAGCTTAAACCACTAAATAATAAAACCGTGTCAATAATATGCGGTGTGATTTTAAAGAACTTAGTTTTGAGTAACGAGGGTTTTAATGGCAGTAATAATACTCGTAGAATAAAACTTGCTAATGAGAGGGCGACAAAAATAATATGGAAGGTAAGCATAGGAAATAAGGGTAATTAAAGAGGAAGTTTTATTTTACAATAAGGCTTTAATATCGGGATGATTGCTGATTAAGTGTTGCCTGAAATCTTCAATCAGGGCTTCATTTTCACGGTCTTCTCTTGCTATGGGAATATTAATTTCGCTCACAATTTTCATGGGTGACTTTGATAAAAACACTAATTTATCCGCTAAGGTAATGGCTTCGCGTAAATCATGGGTGACAAATAAAATGCTATGTGGGCGTTGTTGCCATAAGGATAATAATAATTTTCGTACCTGTCTTGCATTGGGCGCATCTAATGAGACAAAAGGCTCATCCATTAATAGAATATCAGGATTGACTGCAAAGGCACGAATGATTGAAATTCGCCGACTCATTCCGAGTGATAAATGCTCAGGATAGCTATCCGCTAAATGCTTTAGTTGCATGGCTTCTAGCAATGTATCAACCATGTCGGTTGACTGGGGGCTGGTTAAAACCAATTCAATATTTTCACGAATGGTACGCCAAGGTAATAAGCGTGGGTTTTGAAACACATAACCAATGTTCGGGGTGGTATTTTTATTTTCAAGCGCAATTTTTCCCTGAAAATTAGAATCGAGCCCTGCAATTGTATTCAGTAAGGTCGTTTTTCCACAGCCAGAAGGCCCGACTAAACAGACAAATTCTTGATTATTTAAAGAGAATTTAAGATCTTTAATGACAATGTTTTTACGGCTTGATGATTGTGTCTGATAAGCTTTGTGTTTTATGTCGATTAAAATATCCATCATCGTCGCCATTTTTTGGCATTTTTATCAAACGGTTTTAAAATGAGCATTTCAATTAATTGGATGATGACGATAAAGGCGACGGTGTAGGCAAGAATGCTGGCAACGTCAAATAATTGAAAATAAATATTTAATTGATAGCCCATGCCATTGCTCCGTCCGAGTAACTCGACCACTAAAATAATTTTCCAGATTAAGGCGAGTCCTGAACGAGTGGTTGCCATCACGAAAGGGTACAGTTGTGGCCAAATCACATGGAAGAAGGTTTTACGTTTACCAAAGTGATAACAGTGCGCCATTTCTAGAAGGTCTTGGTTTAAAGTGCGTGTTCCTTCTCGCATGGTGACAATGACATTGGGAATTTTATTAATGACAACTGCAAGGATCGCGGCAGATTCTGACAAGCCAAACCAAACGTAGCATAAAATAATGGTAACCAATGCGGGGACGTTTAAAAAAATAACCAGCCATTGATCTAAAAAATAATCCAGTTTTTGATGTCGCCCTAAAAGGATGCCTATTGAACACCCTATCAACATCGCAATACTAAAACTAATGATTAATCGTAAAAGTGTAATGCCTAAATGATAGGGTAATTCGCCAGAAATAATTTCTTGTTTTAAAACTTTTAGAACGATAACAGGAGAGGGGAGCGTGTGTTGATTGAGTAAGGTTGCCAGTCCGTACCATGACAGTAAAAATAGAATAAGTGAAATAAAGCCAAGATATTGAGAAGTTAAAAATTTTGAAAACACGCTTATTCCATAAGAGTTTACGGTGGAGGGAAACTCCAGAAAGTACCTGTTTGAATGTGTTTAGAATCCCCCGTTAACTTATTATGACTTAATGTGCGTAATAATTGGTATATTTTTTCAGCGGCTTGTTTTTCTTCTGCTCCCCATTGGGTAATTTGTCCTGCACAATAACGGGTGCGTAATGTTTTTTGTGTTTTTAAATCGTTAGCTTTTGTAAGTGGGCGTATTTTATTCCACGCTGAATCAAGGGTGCAAAGTTTATTTTTTGCTTTTGCGGTTAACATGAGGAAATTAGCAAGGGCTTGAGGATGTTGTTCTGCCCAGCTTTGTTTAAAAACATAGCCTAAGGTGGGAACTGCTTGCTGGATGCCTAATTGATTGAGTAAATTTTTACCATCCAATAATTGGCGATAACCTTGTGCTTCAAGACGGGCGGCAAAATGCCAATAAGTGATAATCGCATCCACTTTTTGGTTTAAGAGTTGATGGGTTAACAACGGGGGCGCCGCATACACTTTGGTAATAAGTTGGTTTATATCAAATGATTTTTGTTGTGCGAGTGCTTGTAATAACAGCCAATTTTTATCAAGTTCGCCGCCCGCAATCCCAAGCTTTTTCCCTTGTAAATCTTGAATAGTTTTTAAGGGGCTTTGATCAGGTACCATTAAAGCACCCGCGGTGGTTGAATAAGGGAAGAAGGTGAAATCTTCACCCTGCGTTCGGAGCTTAGAAACCCAAATCCAATCGGAAACAATCATATCAACCGAGCCTGATTGTAAGGCAATTTTTCCTGCTTGTGGATTGGCGAGTTTTTGGATGGAGAGAGTGAATTTAGCGGTTTCTAGAAGCGCTTCATTTTTTAAGGCATTCAGCTCCCAATTAACCGTTCCAAAGACTAAAACTCCAAGTCGAATTTGAACTTTTTCAGCTGAAAATATGTTGGTAAAATAAAGAATACCAAAAATAAAAACAAAAATTTTAATTTTCATGTTAAATACCGTAAGGACATGATGAACATGAATTTTTAGGGCGGTTAATTTATGATAAAGCGCTTCTTTATTTTTTGTTATTTAGTCAGGTTTTACTCCTCCGAAAGGTCTGAGAAACTTTCAACCTGCATTTCTTTAATAATAAAAGCCAATTCTTTGCGTTGCTGTTTTAGTGGCTCAAGCTCAGACCTTAAATGAGCGATATTTTCAGAAACACTTCCTTTTGACTCGTTGATTTTTTTCAACATATGCAAACGACTTTCAATTTGTTTTTTATGATCTTTGATTTGATGCATTAATGGCATTAAGACCCCATTGCTCCATGTTAAAGCATCTTTATAGGCTTGTTTTAATATATTGCGAGCCTTAGCAATTAAAGTGCTATAAAGTTGACTTACGACCACACTTTGCTCGGTCATTGTGGTTTTTGTACTGGAACGAAAAGCTTCACCTTCGTCAAAAACAGCCTCTAATTCTCGCTGATATTGTTTGATTGAAAATAATTTAGGTTCAATCTTTTTAAAGCCATATTCATCATGAAATTTTTTGTGAATCGCTTGAATTAAACGCAGGGTTTCATTGGTAATATCAATAGAGTCTTGTAATAAATCACGTAAGTCATTGAAAAGCTTACTAATGCTTTTTTTCATGCCATAAGTGGTCATGCTTTTACTGATGTCATTTTTTGTTTCTTGAATAATGGCATCAACCGTTTCTTTCGAAAAAGATTTAATTAAAATTTTAGCTTGTACGGTAAAAACTCGGCGACTAGCTTGAAAATTTTCAACATTCAGGGTGTAAGCTTTTTGTCGGTCACGGGTTTCAGACATGAGCTTTCCCGTCATATCTTTATTTTCAAAATCGATTTTTTGAAATTCTTCTAATTGCTGAGTCGCATTGGTTAATTTAGAATCGGTTAGGTTAGAGGATTCATTAATTAAAAAGCCAATGTCCTTAAGGATACTGGACATCAAAATTTTGCGACGCTGTTTTAGAATATCATCCGATAGATACTGCTCTAAGCCACTTAATCGACTGCGTTCTAAAAGAGGCGGGTTGGATTTCACTTTTGCAAGTAAAGCCTGCTTGGCTGAGACGGGGAAAATTAAATCTTTGTTGAGTTTTAAAATAGATGCTGAAGTGCTAATTTGTTTTTTAATAGCGTTTTCATAACCAACTTCACCTGCAAGATCATCCCACATAGAGTCAATTTTATTCATGACTACGGCAAGACCTTGCTTATTGTTGCGCGCGCTGCAAATGTGATTTTTCCACATAGTCAAGTCACTTTTAGTCACCCCAGTATCGGCGGCTAATACGAAAATAATCGCTTGAGCGCTTGGTAACATGCTTAAGGTTAATTCAGGCTCGGTCCCTAATGCGTTTAAGCCTGGTGTATCTAAAATAGCAAGGCCTTCTTGCAATAGGGGATGTGGAAAGCTGATTAACGCATGTCGCCAGCAAGGGATTTCAACTTCAATGGCGTTTGAAAGCCCTTGTTCCGCCGCTTCTTTTGCATTCCACAAGCCTAGCTTATCAGCGACTTCAACGGGGACAGTTTTAACGGCAATCAGTTGCTTAAACGCTTCTTGCATTTCAAGAGGGGTTTTTCCTTCTAACGATATTTGCTTCCAGCTTTCAGGTTTTTGTTTGTATTCAATTAATGAGACATCTTCAAGACGAGTTTTTATATCAAGTACTCGAATATAAGCTCCTTCTTTTTTATCATAATAAATTTCTGTCGGACACATGGTGGTGCGGCCAGGTGACGAGGGGAGCAATCGAATACCTGTTTCAGCAAAAAATAATGCGTTAATGAGTTCTGTTTTTCCACGTGAAAATTCGGCAGCAAAAGCCAATGTTATCCGATCATTTTCTAATCCACTTAAGATATTTAGCAGGATATCTGTGCTATGAACATCGCTCATACCATAACGACGACGCCATTCTCGATACATTTCGATTGAGCTGGCTAATTGTTTACGCCATTGTGCGTAATCATGTAGCTCTTTTTTGAATTCTAAATTCCCCATGGCAAGCTTTTTTCCTACAGACACTATGTTTTAAGTAAAGATGTAAGTGATTATTATAACAATCTATTGTAGACCAATATATTAAAAACTGTTTTAAAGATTCATCGTGTGTATTATTCTAAAATTCCATAGCACTTTTGATAATTTTTGATCAGGCTGAGGGGCTTATTATTATTTTTTGAGTCCTTTTCTAAAAACTCAATGATATGGCTCAGACTGATAATAGGTATGACAGGAATTTTAAATTTTTGTTGCACCTCTTGAGTTGCTGATAAGGTGTTTTGTCCTTTTTCTTCTCTATCCAAAGCAATTAATACGCCAACAGCGGTTGCTTTTTCTTGAGTAATAATCGCCATTGATTCTCTAACAGAAGTGCCTGCACTAATAACATCATCAACGATCACAATATTTTTTTGTAAAGGCGCGCCTACTAATATGCCTCCTTCGCCGTGGTCTTTAGCTTCCTTGCGGTTAAATGAAAAAGGAATATCAGTGCCTGATAATTTTGCATAAGCGATTGCGCATGCTGTGACCAGTGGAATGCCTTTATAAGCGGGTCCATAAAGTACGTCAACATGTATATTTGATGCGAGAAGCGCTTGTGCATAAAAACGTCCTAATGTGTCAACTTTTGTCCCTGTATCGAATAAGCCTGTATTAAAAAAATAAGGACTGATGCGACCTGATTTTAATTGAAACTCGCCAAATTTAAGGACGTCGCAGTCAAGCGCATAACGAATAAATTCTTGTTGATACTCAAGCATGCTTCATGTGAGAGGGGGCTGTATAAAGGAAAGTATTATTATAACGCAGATTATGCTATAGGTATTGATTCTAAAATCAGTGGCTTTTAAACGTAGCTTAAAAAAAGCAAGCTATGCAGGGTGAAAGTTGATTTGTTTAAATTTTAACCTGAACCTAAGCTGAATAAAATAAAGTCAGTGCCAGCAAATGCTTAAGGGGTAAGATTGCAACAACAGATACTTTATAGAATCTGAAATGCCATTTTATTTTAACGTTTCTTTTGACAATCCTAGCCGCATCGTGATAAAAATACGCTTGTCAGTTAGTGATTAATTCAATAACCGATAGAAGCGTTCTAGTACATTATGTCTATTTCGCTGTCTCCTTTGAGCAATTGAAGGGACATTCATTATTATAATAATTAAACTTAATCCGTAGGGGATAAAAATGGCTAAAGAAAAAAAAGAAAAAGATAATTTTTTCAAAATTGTTGGCGCTATTGCCGTCATTACAATTACATTAGTAGTAATTTTAAAACAAAGAGAAGTAGAGCATCTTACTCCTCAATCTGCTGGTCAATCTCAGGAGCAAGTTTTAGAAAGAAATCATCCTCCTGGAAATACTTTCACAGAATAAAAATAAATACTAAAGGAACCCTCGTTTTAAAACGGGGGTTTTTTTTGGCTAACCGTTTTTAAGCCAGAGCGCGGCCTCTTTTGAAAAATAGCTCAAGATAGCATCACATCCTGCGCGTTTAAACGCGAGTAAAGATTCTAAAACCACTTGTTCTTCATCTAACCAACCGTTTATTGAGGCGGCTTTTAACATCGCATATTCACCACTCACCTGATAGGCAAAAGTTGGCACACCAAACTCCGTTTTTATTCGTTGAATAATATCTAAATACGGCATTCCTGGTTTAATCATCACCATATCCGCTCCTTCTTGTAAATCCAACGCAACTTCACGCAAGGCTTCATCTGAATTTGCAGGATCCATTTGATAACTGTATTTATTGCCACCCGCTAAATTTTTACTCGACCCCACCGCATCTCGAAAAGGACCATAAAAGCTCGATGCGTATTTAGCTGAATACGCTAAAATTTGAGTATTTGTATGTTGGTGTGCTTCCAACGCATGACGAATAGCACCAATACGACCATCCATCATGTCAGACGGCGCGACAATATCAGCACCTGCTTCGGCATGAGACAGTGCCTGTTTGACTAAAATTTCAACAGTTTTATCATTGGTTACATAGCCACTTTCATCAACCAAGCCATCTTGACCATGTGTGGTAAACGGGTCTAAGGC